>JAFTNI010000182.1 GCA_017451975.1 Clostridia bacterium | reverse complement strand
TCGAGGACCTTAAAAATATAGACAGCGGTACGCAGATAATCATTTCCCACCAGGAGCGCATACTCAATATTGCCGATGAAATCGTGGTTATTGCCAATGGCAAAATACGCGAGTACGGCACGAAGGAAGAAATTCTTCCGAAGCTCCTTGCGGGCGAAAGCAACGCGGGCTGCCCCGTTGAAAGGAGAGCTAACGTATGAACGAAATAGCAAAAGAAATGCTTGGCACTAGTGCCGATTTCAAGGGTGAATTCAAGGGCGCTTACAATATCCGTATCAACGGCGCTTGCGCAAGCCGCCAATCTACCGAAAATATAAAAATTGAGCAGAAAGAGGACGCCCCCGGCCTTGCTGTAACCGTTGCGGCAGGCACTGTAGGCGAAACTGTGTACGTTCCCGCTTGCGTAACGGCGGGCGGCGTTGACGACCTCGTTTACAACGATTTCTTTATTGGTGCGGGCGCAGACGTTACGATAGTTGCGGGCTGCGGCGTTCACAGCGACGACGAAGCCGATGCAAAGCACAACGGTATACACCGCTTCTTCCTTGGCAAGGATTCCAAGGTGCTTTATAAAGAAAAGCATATAGGCACGGGTAAGGGCAGAGGCGCGAAGCGCATCAATCCTGTAACAGACGCTTACCTTGAGGAAGGCGCAGCGCTTACGATGGATACTATCCAGCTTTCGGGCGTTGACACGACGGACAGAAAAACCACGGCAAAGCTTGCTGCGCACGCAAAAATCGTTGTGCGCGAAAGACTTCTTACCGACGGTGATGAATACGCGAAGACTGATTTCGATGTTATTCTGGAGGGCGAAGGCGCGGGCGCCGACGTTGTTTCACGTTCCGTGGCAAAGGGCAACTCCAAGCAGGAATATTATTCCCGCATCGTGGGCAAATGCCCCTGCACGGGCCATACGGAGTGCGACGCAATTCTTGCCGATAACGGCAAGGTGCTTGCAACCCCCTCGCTCGTAGCAGAGCACGAGGATGCGGCGCTTATTCACGAGGCGGCTATAGGCAAGATTGCGGGCGAGCAGATAATGAAGCTGCGCACGCTCGGTCTTACCGAGGCTGAAGCCGAAGAAACGATTATAAAAGGATTTTTGAAATAAAAGCAAAAAACTCCTCCGATTTCGGAGGAGTTTTTGCGTATGTGATGTTATTTGTTAAGGCCGAAAAGTGCTTCTATATCTTCAACAGATACGGGGGCGTTTTCAGCATCTGCATAATTTTCCGTAGTGCCGAAGTGGTGGAGCGCATAGATTGCAAGAAGCTTTGCTTCGCCTTCTGTAATTTCGGTGGAGCTTTCTGCGGCGATTTTTTCCTGAATTATAACGGTTGCCGTGTTAACGCTTCCTTCAAAGTCGCTCTGCGTTTCTTTCGTAGCGGCGAGAACGTCGTTCACGCTTTCGCTGAGCTTGCCTATGTATTCATCGCGTTCATCGCTTCCTTCCTCGGGCATTGCTTCCGTGAAAACACTTGCGCCCATTTCCGTAAGCGAATCCATCGTGGAGGAAAGCTCGGGATTTTTTGCTATTGCTATAAGCGAGTTTGCAAGCTTATCAACCTGCTCGCCGTCTTTAAGCACCTCTTTTATATCTTCTGCAGAGGTTATTTCGGCAAGAACGGTGAGCGCGCCTTCATTTTCGCCGTCGCCCGCTATAGCGGAAATGTTTGCCGCGATGTTTTCGGGTGTAACGCCTGTGAGAATGTTGCCTACAGATTTAAGTATAACGTCTGCCAAGGGGCCTTCCATACCGTTTGCCAAGCCGAAAATATCGTTGCCGTTTTTGATGCTTTCGCCTATGGAGTTGAGTAGCGAAGTTGTGAGGCTTGCAACATATTCGGAATCTTCAAGGTGGGCAACGGAAGCGGAAATTGCCGCGGAAATGCACATAAGCTCGCTTTCGCCTGCATCCTTGCTTTCGCCGTAGGAAACCATAATATCGCCTGCGAGGTCAATAAGCTTGGGCGCTTCCTCTGTTGCGTTATATGATTTATCTTCTACAGAAAAATTGGTTGCCGCTTTTACAACGAGGCCGGAAACAGGGGGTGTCATATCCTTTTCGGGGAAGAAGGATTTGAAAAGAGCCGTATCCTGCTCGTTCATTCCGAGCGATGATGTGAAGGCATCATACGTTTCTGAGGGTATATTTGCAAGGATTTTTGCGCCCGTGTAGAAGGGGCAGAGAACGATGACAGCCACAACAAGGCTTGTAAGCGCGCCTATAGCGCCGCCTATAAGGCGGTTGCTGAGCCCGCCGCCCTTGCCGCCAAACAGAAGCCTTGTAAGCAGGGAAAGACCGATGAGAGAAATCGATTTGATAACAAGAAAGATTACTGCGAAAATAATGGGGAGTACAAGAGCAATGGCAAGCCCTGCCACAAGCTCTTTTGCAATCGGAGCTGATTCGATAATACTGCCGAGAGGTTCTTCAAACTTTATAGTTTGGATACTGATATCGGAAAGAAGCCCGGAAAGCCATTTTGTAACGAGAAATGAGAAAATTGCGGCTATAATAAGCTCAACGAAGCGCACTATAGCTTTGCCTGCGCCGCGCTTCAGCCCGAGCAGGAAGCCTGTAAGCACCATAAGCGCTTCTACTATAAATAAAGTGGTATAAATATACATAAAATCCTCCTTTAAGGTTTTATATGCATATTATATCATTTTTGGGCGTTATTGTCAATATAGGTAAAATATATTGGGATACGGTTATCTGTGAGGTATATTTTGATATTTTATGTATACTTCTTTAAGTAATGGGCGGAATTTTTTCAGCAGAGGGATTTTTTGCAAATCGAGCAGTATCTTTTTAATGCTTTGCTCCTTTATAGGTGCTTGCTCATATTCCGGGTTGTGTAAAAGACGCGAATGCTCGCGGTTATTTGTATTTAGGTGCTTTTCTAAAACGCCGATTATTTTTGAGATATATTCCTCTGCTTCATATTCATTCCCCTGTGCCATAAGAAATGTTGCAATATTGCCGTAATCGAAAATAAGCGGAACATCGTATACGCCGCCGTATTTTCCGTCCAACACGGTTTCGTAAAGTGCGGCTGCTTTCTTGTAGTAGAAAACTTTTTCCGCAGGCGTCATTTCTGGCTTAAGAAGCTGGCGCACAGCACATTCCGCTACGTCTGTCATATATAAAATATTCTCTTTTGTTTGCTCTCGGTAGGCTTTATCGTCCATTACGAATTTTGCGTAAACCTCGCGGCTATGTCGATATGACGGTAGCTTACTATGAAACTCTTTAGCCATTTCCTTGATTTTCGGGTTTTCAGAACCCGCGCATATTTGCAGCATCAAGCGGTGTATTTCATTTCTTATATCATCGTCACGGCAATAGTTTTTCGCATAATCGGAAAGTAAAAGCAAGCGTTTTATGCGGTTATCATCGAACATTTTGAATTTCAAAGCAAAATCCATAACAGCGGTGTATTTGCCGAAGTCATCAGGCTTGAGCTCTATTTCGGTAATCCAAGCATTCCACACGCCTTCAAAATCTCGTTTTTCATAAAGCTCTGCCATTTTTTTCTTGAATTCATTTTCGTGTTCGGTATTCCACGAGGATTCCATATCGAAAATTGAATCTATGGAGCAACGGTAGAGTATTGCTATTTTCGGCAGAAGCTCTATATCGGGCGCCCGCAAACCGCGCTCCCATTTTGAAACTGTTTGCGAGGAAACGCCAAGCTTTTCTGCCGTTTCCTCTTGTGTAAGACCTCTTTCTGTCCTAAGTTTTTTCAGTTTATCTTTTAGAATCATTATTTCCTCCTGAAGAGTAATTTTGTTCATCGCGGTAAGCGATGAGGGCGCACGCTATGCAAAATACATGGAGCGTGACGGCAAAGAAAATCCAATATGCCCATTCAACAGGGCAAATAAGATAGAAAGACGTATGCAAAAAGCTCATAAAAAGAAGTGCCGCAAACATCAGTAAAATTTTTTTGAAAAAACGCGAAAGCTTTCTTTCGGGCATAACCAGATACGAAAGAACCCACGGAAAAATAGTTGCAATATTCCAAAGCGGAATATAACAGGAATATAGCGGTAATTTTTTATAAAATTCAAGCTCGGCGGTGCTCCCGTTCAGGGTGTTGCGACGCTCGGCTTCGCGCCGCATTATTCCGAATTTATAACCGATATATGCCATAGCTGTATATAGCGCGGCATTTATTATGAGCGAGAGCGCGAATGCGGGCGCGATACCTTCAGGCATTTTTCCCACACGGAGCGCGTTTGCTTTGAAATTTCCGGAAAGAATTAAGGCAAGGGAAAAAACTCCGTTACCCGAAACCTGCGTGTTAAAAGCGAAAACAGCAAGCGTTTGCAAAATACCAAAAAACGCCCATGTGGGCAGAGAACCGAGAATAAAACCGACAAAACCGGCGCGCTCAGAGGGGCTTTCGCCGTACCCTTCGCGATAAAAACGAAAAATAAGCATTGCAGACATAAGAAAGGTTGCAAAAAAGAAATTTGCCACCGGGTTGCGGAGTGAAACGATCAAAATTGCAAACAAAATTGCGGCTTGCGAAAAAAGTACGGTGTAAGCTGTGTTTAAAAAGAATTTGCCGAAAAAATGTAGTTTATTCAAAGTTATTCACCTTCCTCGGTTTAATTGTAGCATAGTGCGTGATAAAAATAAAGGGGCGAAACGGACAATTTTTCTGTCCGTTTCGGAGTAAATAGAAAACGATTAAAACATTATTCACAGTATACATTTTATGTTGCAATATGAAATATTTTGTGATACAATAAATGCATAGGAACAGAAAATAATATCGAAAGGAAACAACCATGAGCCTTTTAGACTTAAAAAATATAGTTGAGTGCCAGACCTGCGGCAACCGCGACGTAAATCTTATTGCAGAGCGCGATGGCGGCTACGTTTGCAAATGCTGCGGCGTATGGTACAAAAAAGACCCGACGGAAGAGGAGTTCCGCGAGCAGATGCGCTGTGAGCAGGGTTATTCACAGCTCAGCGCATACCGCTTTGGAGATGCGCGCGATACCTTCCAGAGAATATTGCAGAACAACCCGAACAGCATAAACGCGCTTTGGGGCGTGCTTCTTGCGCGCTTCGGTGTAGTGTTTATAAAAGGTTTTTACAAAGGCGTTGTAGAGCCCGTATATTGCTTTCCAAACTACGAGCGCATGAAGCGCCGCTACGTTCAGAGCGAGCCCGAATATGCGCAGATAATGGATTTGCTTAAAACCGATGCCGAGCTTAGGTTTGATTACGAGAAGAAAGCCGAAAAAATAGACGATGCACTTGACAGCTACAAGGAATACAAGGCATCTACCGAGCGCGATGTTTTCATCTGTGTTAAAATAAGCGCGGCAACAGAGCGCCACCCCGAGCTTGAGGGGAGAACGAAGGATTATGAATTTGCGCTTAAAATTTACAACGAGCTTCAAAGCCGCGGCGTGAACGCCTTCTATAGCTTCGTAACGCTTGAAAACGACGTAAAATCTGACGAAAAAATTTGGCGAAACCTTGTAAAAAGCAAAAAAATGCTGCTTATAGGAAGCAGTGAGGAATACCTTGAAAGCCCCTGGGTAAAGAGTGAGTGGAAGCGCTGGCTCCACTTAAGTCGCGAGGAAGACCTTTACGTTTGCGTTTTGCACGGCGAGGATGAATCGCCCTTTGATATTCTCCCGCAGGAAATTTCCGACCTTGAACCGCAGATATACACGCAGGATATGCAGGATAAGCTTATAGAGCATATCTGCAAGGGGCTTGGAATGGCGGGCGCGGCAAACGAGGCGGCGTACACGCCGACCGTTACACCGTCGGTGCCGTCTGCCCCTGTGCAATCGGCTTCTGCCAATGACGGCAAGGTGATTTACAAAAACGGCAGGGAAGAAACCATTTCAAGCGGCATTACGGAAATAAATTCGGGCACGTTTTCGGGAAACACGGAAATTGTAAGTATTATTTTGCCCAAGAGCGTAAAGAAAATAAACAGCGAAGCCTTTGCGGGCTGCTCCGCGCTTGAAAGCGTTAGCATGCCGCTTGGCGTGGCGAACATCGGTATGTATGCGTTCAAGGGCTGCGAAAGCCTGAAAAGCATAGCTATACCCGCAAGCGTGACCGATATAGGCATGGGCGCTTTTATGGGTTGCGGTCTTTCCGAGGTAAGCGTGCCGAACGGAGTTAAAACTATTGGCAGGGCGGCATTCCAGGAATGCCGTGCGCTCCGCTTTGCCAGCATTTCCGAAAGTACGGCGAGCATTGGGGCGGCGGCTTTCTGGAACTGCGCAGAGCTTGCCGACGTGCAAATAGCAAACGGAGTTAAGTTTATAGAGGACCAGGCGTTCTACGGCTGTAAAAGCCTTGCAAGCATTGCTATACCCGGTAGCGTGGCAAACATCGGCAAAGGTGTTTTCACGGGCTGCACGAGCCTTACGGGCGTTACTATGCCCGAAAATATAACGTCATCTATCGGCAACGCGCTTTTCTCCAAGTGCGGAAGCCTTGCGGGGCTCACGCTCCCGAGCGGTGCGACTGCTATTGAGGGCTGGGCTTTCGAGGAGTGCCGACAGATTACGGAAATTACCTTGCCCGAGGGCGTGGCAAGCATTGGCGCGGGCGCTTTCTGGAACTGCGGCAGGCTTGGCAAAATAAGCATACCGCGCAGTGTAACGGCTATTGAAGATAAAGCCTTCGGCGGTTGCGCGGCGCTGAAGAACATACATTTTGGCGGCTCTGAAGCCGAGTGGAAGAAAATAACCGTCGGCGCGGGCAATACGCGCCTTACGGAGGCGAAGGTGCACTTCGCCGTGGAAACCGCGCAATCACAGAAAAAAGACGGCAAGATATTGTATAGCAGCGGCAGAACCGAGGTTCTGAAATACGGCATAACCGAGATAGCAGAGCAAGCTTACTGTGAAAAAGACAATATCGTAAGCGTTATTTTGCCAAGCAGCGTTACTGTAATCGGCGCAGGTGCTTTTGATTCTTGCACGAGCCTTGCGGGCATAATGCTCCCGAGCAGTTTAACGGTAATCGGCGAGTGGGCTTTCGATAAGTGCGATAGCCTTGAAAATATCTACTACGGCGGCACAGAGGATGAGTGGAGGCAGATAAGCTTAAGTCTGTTGGGTAACGATGCTATTGAAAACGCAACTGTTAATTTTGAAACCGAGAACGCAGAGGAGCTTTTGCTGAGCGTGCATATTGACCCGAAGCATGACGGCGAGATCGTTTACGGGGACGGCAGAGTAGAAGTGCTCAAATACGGTATGACCGAAATAGCGGAAGAAGCTTACTACGAGAACAAGGATATTGTAAGCGTTATTTTGCCGAACAGCGTAACTTCTATTGAATACGATGCCTTTTACGAGTGCAGTAACCTTGCAAGCATCACGCTTTCAAGCGGCTTAACGTCGATTGGCAGCGGAGCTTTTTCGGGTTGCAGTATTACGGATATTACTATACCGAACGGTGTGAAAAAGATCAGCGAAAGCGCTTTTTGGTATTGCAGTAAGCTGGCAAGCATAACAATACCGAGCAGTGTAACCGCGATTGATAACGAAGCGTTCAATTATTGTGAAAGCCTGGCAGACGTTTATTTCGGCGGCACGCAAGCGCAGTGGAAGAAAATATCTGTAGGCAAAGAAAACGGGCCGCTGAAAAGAGCGAAGGTGCATTTTGAAGGCGACGAAAAAGCTTCTGCGGGCGGAACTTCGGCTGCAAGCGCGCAAGCACCCGACACTAAAGACGGTATAATAGTTTACAGCGACGGCAGAACCGAGGTTCTGGAATACGGTACAACCGAGATACCAGAGAATGTGTTCGTGGGTTACACGGATATTGTAAGCATTGTATTGCCTGAGGGTGTAAAATCTATTGGCAATATGGCTTTTGCAAGTTGCGATAACTTAAAAAGCATAGTAATACCGCAAGGTTTAACTTCTATCGGTCAGTATGCATTCAAGGGCTGCGAAAGCCTGAAAAGCATAACTATCCCGAGCAGTGTGACTTCTATCGGTAACAGAAGCTTTTATGGATGCCATAATATAAAAGACATCTACTACGGCGGCACGCAAGCGCAGTGGAAGAAAATATCTGTAGGCGAAGAAAACGAACCGCTGAAAAAAGCGACTGTGCATTTTGAAGGCGACGAAAAAGCTTCTGCGGGCGGAACTTCAGCTGTCAGCGCGAAAGCAGCCGCAGGAAAAGATGGAAAAATAGTTTACAGTGACGGCAGAGTGGAAGTGCTTGAATACGGCATAACGAAGATAAAGGAAAGGGCTTACTACGGGCACAAAGACGATATTATAAGCGTGGCATTGCCTGAGAGCGTGACCGCTATAGAGCGCTTTGCTTTCTATGATTGCAGAAGCCTTAAAAGCATAGAAATTCCCGGCAGCGTAACTACGATTGCGGGCGAAGCCCTGGGCTATTGCATGAGTCTTACGAGCATAGAAATTCCCGGCAGCGTGACCGAGATAGGGGAAAAAGCTTTTACTTATTGCACAAGCCTTGAAAACATAAAGCTTCCAAGCGGCATAACTGCGATAAGCGCGCATATCTTCGACGGCTGCTCAAGCCTTGCGAGCATAACAATCCCTAAAAATGTTACTTCAATAGGTGAGTATGCCTTCTATAATTGCAATAACCTTGCGAGCATAGAAATACCAAGCGGAGTAAGCGAGATAGGCAAGTGCGCCTTCTGTTATTGCACTAACCTTGCAAGTATAGAGCTGCCGGACGGTTTAACCCAAATTGACAGCAGTGTATTTTCTTGGTGCAAGAGCCTCGCAATCGTAAATCCTCCGAGCGGTATAACATCGATAGGCGCATATGCTTTTGAGGTTTGCAAAAGCCTTACGAGCATAAGAATCCCGCGCAGTGTGACGGTGATAGGTGAGGAAGCCTTCAACATTTGCAACAATTTGAATGATATCTACTACGAAGGCTCGAAATCGGAGTGGGCAAGAATATCTATAGGCAAGGGCAACGCAAAGCTCACAAGCCTTTTCGGAAAAGCAAAAATACATTATAATTCAAAATAATAAAAAATAGCCGCGGCGCAAGCCGCGGCTATTTTTTGTAAAGTAAATTTCTATTCTCTGATTTTTTGATGCTTTTCTATTGAAAAAGCGCGGGCATTGTGCTATTATAATATATTATCAAAGCAAAATACACTTTTTTAAAGGAATATATAAAAATGAGAATTGTAGTTAAAATAGGAACATCAACCTTGGCTTACACCACGTACAGGCTCAATATCCGCCTTGTGGAAGAGCTTTGCAAAACGCTCAGCGACCTCAAAAACGCGGGACATGAAATAGTTATAGTTTCCTCCGGCGCTATTGGCATGGGCACGGGCAAGCTTATGCTCACCTCGCGCCCGAAGGACCTGCCCACGAAGCAGGCTGCCGCCGCCGTTGGTCAGTGCGAGCTTATGTATACTTACGATAAGCAGTTTTCCGAATATAACCACACGGTTGGTCAGATACTGCTCAACAACTCCGACGTACAGAACGAGGAACGCCACACCAACTTCAACAATACTATCACACGTATGCTCGAGCTTGGCGTTATTCCGATTGTAAACGAAAACGATACCGTTTCCACCTCGGAAATTCTTATAGGCGATAACGATACGCTTTCTGCAATAGTTGCTTCCAGCATACGCGCAGACCTGCTCGTGCTTCTTTCCGATATAGACGGGCTTTATACGGCAGACCCGCATAAGGACCCCGAAGCGAAGCTTATACCCGTTGTAGAAGAAATCACGCCCGAAATTTTCGGCTTGGCGCAGGGCAGCGGCTCTGACCTCGGCACGGGCGGTATGGTAACGAAGCTCCACGCGGCAGAAATATGCACGGAGGTTGGCACGGATATGGTTATAACAATCGGCAAAAACCTCGCCGCGCTCTATACGCTTGCAGAGGGCGGAAGTATAGGCACAAGATTTTTGGGGAAGAAGGTAAAATAATATGACGACAAGAGAAATACTTGAAGCTGCGGCGGCGGTACGCCCGCGCTTGGCGCTTCTTACGGAAGCGGAAAAAAATGCGGCTTTGGCATCTATGGCAGATGCGCTTGTAGAGGACACAGCGGCAATTCTTGCGGCAAATGCCGTAGATAAAGAAAATGCAAGGGGCAAAATTTCCGATGTTATGATAGACCGTCTTGCGCTCGATGAAAAGCGAATTCTCGGTATGGCAGAGGGCATTCGCGCGCTTATTTCCTTGCCTGACCCCGTGGGCAAGGTGCTCGACGAATATAAAACACCCGGCGGGCTTACCATTCGAAAAACGAGCGTGCCCTTCGGCGTTGTTGCCATCATCTACGAAAGCCGCCCCAACGTAACCAGCGACGCGGCGGCGCTTGCGCTCAAAAGCTCCAACGCCTGCGTGCTTCGCTCCGGCAAGGAAGCCTTTCTTTCCGCAAACGCTATTGTAAAAGCGCTTCGCCGCGGCCTTGCAAAAGCGGGCTTGCCCGAGGATATGGTAAACCTCATTCAGGATACGAGCCGCGCGAGCGCTACGGAAATTATGACGGCAACGGGTCTTGTTGATATGCTCATACCCCGCGGCGGCGCAGGGCTTATAAACGCTTGCGTGCAGAACGCAAAGGTGCCCTGCATTCAGACGGGCACGGGCATTTGCCACATCTACGTTGACGAAAGCGCAAATCTCGATATGGCGCTCAACATTATCGAAAACGCGAAAACCAGCCGCCCTTCTGTTTGCAACGCAGAGGAAGTGCTTGTGGTTAACGCGGAGGTGGCGGAAAAATTCCTGCCTATGCTCAAGGCGCGCATAGTAACGGCGCGCGCAGAATCGGGCAAAACGCCCGTTGAGCTTCGCCTTTGCGAAAAAGCGGCAAAATGGGTAGACGGCACGCCCGCGGGAGATGCTGATTTCGATACGGAATTTCTCGATTATATTCTCGCCGTAAAAGTGGTTGAAAACGTGCAAGAGGCAATTTCGCATATTTCCGCGCACTCCACACACCATAGCGATGCCATTATAACCGAGAACGCAGAAAACGCAGAGCTCTTTATGAAATCTATCGATAGCGCGGCGGTTTACGTTAACGCCTCCACTCGCTTTACCGATGGCGGCGAATTTGGCCTAGGCTGTGAAATGGGCATTTCCACGCAGAAGCTCCACGCGCGCGGCCCTATGGGGCTTATGGAGCTCACTTCCTACAAATATATAATCCTCGGCAGCGGTCAGACGAGATAAGGAGCAGAATATGGGAATAGAAAGCTTGAAGGTAGGCTTCATCGGCGCAGGCAATATGGGCGGCGCGCTCGCGAAAGCGGCGGCGAAAACCAAATGCCGTGCGGGCATTATGCTTGCCGATAAAGACGTGGCAAAGGCGGCGGCTCTCGCCGAAGAAATCGGCGCGCGTACGGCTACAAGCGCGGAAATCGCGGCGGAATGTGATTTTATCTTCCTCGGCGTAAAGCCACAGGTTATGGGGGCTATGCTCGCAGAAATAAAGCCTTATATTGAAAACAGAACGGGCTACACGCTCGTGAGCATGATGGCGGGCGTGAAAACCGAAAGAATATGCGAAACGATAGGCTTCGATGCGCCGATAATACGCATAATGCCTAATACGGCGGTGGAAGTTGGCGAGGGCATGGTGCTTTACACGGTAAATGCTTTTGCCGACGAAAAAGCGGAAAAGAATTTCCTTGCTTTTATGAAAAAGGCGGGCGAATTTGAAAAGCTTCCCGAGCATCTTATAGATGCGGGCACGGCTGTTTCGGGTTGCGGCCCCGCGTACGTTTATATGTTTATAGAGGCGCTTGCCGATGGCGGCGTGAAGTGCGGCTTGCCCCGCGCCACGGCGCAGAAGCTTGCCGAACAAACTCTTATTGGAGCTGCGAAGCTCGCAAAGGAAACGGGCAGACACCCCGAGGAGCTTAAGGACGCCGTTTGCAGCCCTGCGGGCAGCACCATAGCCGGCTGCTACGCGCTTGAAAAGGGCGGATTCCGCGCTTCTGCAATAGGCGCGGTAGACGCGGCATACGAGCGCACGAAAGAGCTTGGCAAATGATTAACTTAAAAAGGCGGATTTTGTCCGTCTTTTTAAAATTGTAAACAAATTGTAAATAAAAAACGTGTACTTTTTGCGTCTTGTATTTATGAAATACTTTTAAAGGGAGTCAAAACTATGGAAAAGAAAAGTTTGGCAGATAAAATGGCAGAAAAAAGCTTCAAAAGCGCAAAATTTCAAAAAAGCTGGCAGATTCATATGAACGCCTTCGGGCCGATACTCGAGCCTGCGTTCAAAGAAGATTATCAGGCGCGCGTTCACCTCACTGCGGCTCTTAACGAAATAAGCGGCGGCAAGCTGAAGCAAGGCTTCAAAAAGCTCGGAAAGCTCGGCGATGCCTGCGTGACAAACGAAGATAAGGCGGCTTGGCTTTTCTTTATGGGGCTTTGCTTCAAGATGGCAGGGGAAACGGGCGAAATGTTCCGTCACTACGTCATGGCAGAGAAATTCGGGCATAAATTTTACCTTCCTTACCTTGAAATGGCGAAGGCGGCGCACAATGAAGCTGTTTTCGACGATGCGGCGGAATACTATTTTAAAGCGATGCAGTGCATTGATGCCGACGAAAACGAGAAATTTTTCGTTGCACCTTCAAAAAATGCGCTTCTTGCTTCCGCAGGCACAAATTTTGCTTCGTGCCTTACTATGATGCACAAGTACGACGCGGCAGAGGCAGAGCTTGCGCGCGCAGAGGAGCTTTTGCCCACACAGCCGGGCAGAAGCGCCACGAAGGCTATACTTTACGCCGCTATGGGCAAAAAAGAAGAGGTTGCGGCTTGCTTGGAAGCGCTGAAAACCGAAGCGCCCGTTTTGCTTGCGCAGACGCAGAAGATGACAGATGAAATCCTTATGGGTAAGCACGCGCATTTTAACGCGGTAGAGCCCACAGAGGGAGAAATAGAAAATTTCTGGGCTTGGTTCTGCGAAAATGAAGAAAAGCTTCGCGCGTTTATAGAAAGCGGCGAAACAGACGGATTTTTTGAAGCGATACAGCCCGCGCTTGCAAAGCCTTTCCCGTTTATAAACCGCACGCCCGAGCTTTGCATAGAGCCGGGGGAAGAAAAGATCATGCTCTCGCTTGCGGATTTCTACACGGTAAGCCTTGCGGAGGGCTATAAAAAGCTTATAGAAGCCTGCCCCGATGCGATAAAAGAGCATTGGAGCTTTGAAATAGTACATTGACAGAAAAAACGGATGCAAACGCATCCGTTTTTTCTTTTTCCTATTGACAAAGCTGATATAACTGTATATAATGAGTATATACAGTATTAACAGAGGTGATGGCGTGAATATTTTAATAGACAATAAAAGCGGCGAGCCTATTTATAACCAGATATATTCGCAGATAAAAAATCAG
>JAFTNI010000019.1 GCA_017451975.1 Clostridia bacterium | reverse complement strand
TTCCCCACCAGATTTGATAGTCCCGCTCTTGTTGAAAAAGAGATCAACGGCGGCAAGGGTATACGCATAGACTATATCTTCGTTTCCGAGGAATTCAAGGTTCTCGCGGCAGGTATACCGCAGGCAAAATTCTCCGACCATTACCCCTACTACGCCGAGCTTGAGCTCGACTGATAAGGCAAGGAGCATACTATGGCAGAAACCATATATACTATTCCTATAAACGAGGCCTTCGATAAAGCCGAGGATAGCGAAAAACCGATATGCCCCTTCTGCGAGCTTTACGAAATGCTCGAAAACAACGCGCTCGAAGCGGTTATGGGCGCGGCTATGATGGAGCCCGACATACGCATAGAAACAAACAAGCAGGGCTTTTGCCGCGGGCACTTCAACAGAATGTATGAAAAAGGCAACCGCTTGGGGCTTGCGCTCATTCTGGAAAGCCACATTGCCGAGGTAAACGAAAAGGTTTTCAAAAAACCTCTTTTCGACGGCAAGGGCGAAAAATCCGAGGCAGCTATAGAAAAGGTAGAGCATTCCTGCTACCTTTGCAACAAAATCGCATATTCCATAACGAAAATGTACGATAATACGATATATATCTGGGAAACAGACGAAGACTTCCGCAGAAAGTTCAAAAACCAGCGCTGCTTCTGCCTGCCCCACTATAAAAAGCTTCTGCAATACGGCAGAGCCGGGCTGGATAAGAAAAAATTTGCAGAATTTTTCGAGGTAGCAAAGGCTATAGAGCGCAAATATATAGACGAGCTTAACGAAGATGTAAGCTGGTTCTGCAAAAAGTTCGATTACCGCTACGATAACGAGCCTTGGGGCAACGCGAAAGATTCCGTACCCCGCGCGCTTGATTTCCTCACGGGTGGAAAAACAGAAAAATAATATGGGTTGTACCCGAATTTATGACGTTAAAAAATAAAACTATTAAAATAAAGGTGGTCAATATGGCTAAAATCAGAAAAATTGCAATTCTTACATCCGGTGGCGATGCTCCCGGTATGAACTCCTTCATCCGCGCGGCTGCCCGCACGGCTATTGCAAACGGCATTCAGGTCGTTGGTATCGAAGAAGGCTACGCAGGCCTTCTTGCAGGAAAGTTCAGAGATCTTTCCCACCCCACAAGCGTTTCCAACATTCTCACGGAAGCAGGCACGGCTCTCTACTCTGCAAGATGCGACGAATTCAAGGAACCCGAATATCAGCGCCTTGCTGCATACATCTGCCGCGCTAACAACATCGACGGCATCATCGTTTGCGGCGGTGACGGTACTTTCCAGGGTGCTACAAAGCTTTCCGCGCTCGGCATTCCCACAGTAGCCGTTCCCGGCACTATCGATGCCGACGTTACTTCCACAGACTACACAATAGGCTTCGACACGGCGATGAACACAGTTGTTGAAATGGCAGACAGCCTCCGTGCAACGTGCGAATCCCACGCGCGCTGCAACGTTATCGAGGTTATGGGCAGAAACGCGGGCCACATCGCAGTTCGTACAGGTATTGCAGTAGGTGCTTCCGCAGTTGCTATTCCCGAAGTTCCCTTCGATGAAGCAGAAGCTATTGAAAAAATCAAAACACAGCGCCTCAACGGCAAACGCGGCATTATAGTTGTAGTTTCCGAAGGCTTGCCCGGCTACGCTGAAAAGCTTGCAAAGACGATCGAAAAAGAAACAGGCATTATAACGCGCTTCTGCGTTCTTGCGCACGTACAGCGCGGCGGCTGCCCCTCTCTTGAAGACAGACTTACAGCTTCCGAAATGGGCGCTGCAGCAGCAGAAAGACTTATCGCAGGCAAATCCAACATCGTTATCTGCAAAAACGACGGCAAAATCTGCGATATCGACATTATGGACGCGCTCACGCTCGACAAGCTTTATAAAGGCAAGCTTACAGAAGAAGAAATCGCTGCTATCCCCGCAGAAAAGAAAGCGTGGATGGACGAAAGATGCGCAACGCTCAAAGCTCGCACAGAAGAATATTACAGACTCGCAAACCTCATCAGATAAGAACACGAAAAATCCTGCTCTCGCGGCAGGATTTTTTGTGTAAGAGCTCTAGTTCTTACGCAACGTTCGGGAAATAAAAATCGCTTCCCGCGATTTTTGCAATTTATTATATTTTCGCTTTCTGCCAAGTGGCACCATAACCAATAATAATATTAATAGTAAATTCATAGCCGTGATTTTGAAAGTTTAAGATTTCATTAAGTGCGAAATATTCGCATTTTTCGGTTGCATTTGCGCGCATTGTGTGTTATACTAGAAAAGTGAATAAATATGTGAGAAAATACTGCCTCGTTTTCGACATATATTATAAGAGGTGTATATTATCATGAACAAAAAAGATACTCTTTTTGAATTTCTGCGCTATGCCATAGTGGGCGGCGTTGCCGCGCTTGTAGATATGGGAGTGAATTACGCAACGCTCTATTTTATTCTCGGCGCCACGAAAGACGATAAATGGCAGGTTGCCACCGCGGTTACCGCAGGCTTTATCGTCGGGCTTATAGTCAACTTTGTGCTTTCCAACCTTTTCGTTTTTCGCTCGGCAGAGCAGCAGAAGGAAGGAAAAACCATTAAAGCCTTCATAATATACGCGCTTGTAGGCGTTATAGGCTATTTCCTTACAGTGGGGCTCACGCTTCTGGGCACGCTCTTCATAGGTGAATCGGGCTTCTGGTACTTGCTTCTCACCTGCGCGGTAAAGGGCATTGTGCTCGTATGGAACTATATAGGCAGAAAAATCCTCGTTTACAGAGGGAATTGATTTTTAGAATTGAGGAAAAATTATGGAAAATAAAAAAACCGCAATAGTTATCGGCGCCGGCCCCGCGGGGCTTTGCGCGGCGTACACTTTGCTCACGGAAACGGATATCGTGCCGATAATCCTTGAAGAATCGGAGTTTATCGGCGGTATTTCGCGCACTATAGAGTATAACGGCAACCGTATGGATATAGGCGGCCACCGCTTCTTTTCCAAAAGCGACGAGGTAAACGAGTTCTGGGCGAAGTTTATGCCCACGCAGGGCGCGCCCTCCAAGGACGATATAGCCCTCGGCACGAAAACGAAAAAGCTTGCCGAAGGCGGCCCCGACCCCGAAAAGGAAGATAAGGTCATGCTCGTGCGCAACCGCGTTTCCCGCATTTACTACCTGAAAAAATTCTTCGATTACCCCATAAGCCTTAAGCTTAAAACCTTCACAAACATGGGCTTTTCACGCACGATGAAGGCGGGCTTCGGCTACCTTCACTCCGCTATGTTCAAGCGCGAGGAGGATTCGCTTGCAAACTTTTATATAAACCGCTTCGGCGAACCCCTCTACGAAATGTTTTTCGAAGATTACACCGAAAAGCTCTGGGGCGTGAACCCAAAAAATATAGACCCATCCTGGGGTGCGCAGCGCGTTAAGGGGCTTTCGCTCCGCAAAGCCGTTGCCGATATGATAACGAAGCCCTTCAAGAAAAAAGACGGCAAAAACGTGGAAACCTCGCTCATAGAGCAGTATATCTACCCCAAAAAGGGCCCCGGTCAGCTTTGGGAAGCAGTTGCCGAAGAAATCGAAAAGCTCGGCGGTATGATAATAAAAAACTGCGCCGTTAAAACGCTCGAAATAAAGGAAGGCAAAATAGAATCTGTCGGCGTTGTGAAAAACGGCAAGGAAGGCATGATGAAGGCAGACTACTACTTCTCCACAATGCCTGTGAAAGACCTTGTGGCAGGCATGGGCGATGCCGTGCCCAAGGACGTACACGACGTTGCCGTAAACCTTCCCTACCGCGATTTTATAACGGTTGGTTTGCTTGTAAACAAGCTTAAAATAAAAAACGAAACAAAAATAAAAACCGTTGGCGATATCGTGCCCGATTGCTGGATCTATATTCAGGAGCGCGACGTAAAGCTCGGCAGGCTGCAAATTTTCAACAACTGGTCACCCTATATGGTGAAGGATTTTGAAAACACCGTATGGATAGGGCTTGAATACTTCTGCTCCGAGGGCGATATGCTCTGGCGCATGAACGATAAGGATTTTATCCGCTTCGCCTCTACAGAGCTTGAAAAGATAGGCATTATAGATAAAGCCGATATTCTCGATGCCGTGCGCGCAAAGGTAAAAAAGGCTTACCCCGCATATTTCGGCACATACGCGGAATTCGATAAGGTTAAAAACTACCTCGACGGCGTAGAAAACCTCTACTGCATAGGCAGAAACGGCCAGCACCGCTACAACAACATGGACCACTCTATGATGACGGCTTTCGAAGCCGTGCGCGCGCTCAAGCGCGGCGATGCTTCCCGCGAGGCTATCTGGAACGTGAACACGGAAAAGGAATACCACGAGGAAAAGAAATAAAGCTCACTTCACGCATAATTCCCTATGTTAGAACAAAGTACGATAAATCGCACCTCAACTCCCCTCCCCCTCACTCATGAGGGGTAAAATAGGCTTCCCCTCGCATCAGCGTTAGGGGAAGCTGTCCCGAAGGGACTGATGAGGTGTACCATCGTTTTGTATTAAAATTTGGCTTTGTCTGAAAAGCGAAAGAACACCTCATCCACCATCTTCGATGGTCCCCCTTCCCCTAAGCCTATGCAGGGGAAGGCTCTCTCTTTAACCTGTTTCAGCGAAATTTCCTATGTTATAAAAAAGCGACCTGCCACACGGCAAGTCGCTTCTTACTGTCTTATTCCTTTTTTCTTTCGGGCAGCTGCGCAATAACAGTCGCAGCAAACATAAGCACACAGCCCGCTATTTCATAGCACGTGGGCACTTGCGAAAGCAAAAGCACGCCGCCTATCATTGCAAAAACAGATTCGAGGCTCATAACTATTGAGGCAATCGTGGGCTCGGCATATTTCTGCCCTATTATCTGCAGGGTATATGCCACGCCGCAGGAAAGCACGCCCGCATAACCTATCGGCAGCCACGAAGCGGCGATGTCGGAAACGTTCGGAGCTTCGAAAATAAGCGCCAAAACGAGCGAAACAAGCCCCGCAAAGGTCATTTGCACGAAGGAAACCTTCACGCCGTCCAGCGCCCCTGCAAGCTTATCGACGGTAATTATATGAAGCGCAAACACGAAAGCGCAAAGCGTAACCAGCACGTCGCCCGAAGACATAGAAAAGCCCTCGCCCGTCATGCAAAGCAGGTAAAGCCCCACTATGGCAAGCGCGATGCAAAACCATATGCGCAGGCTCGGCTTCTTTCCCATAAAAATGCCGAGCACGGGCACGATGAGAATATAAAGCGCCGTAAGAAAGCCCGCGTGCCCCACGCTCGTGTGCGCTATGCCAATCTGCTGCAGCGCGGAAGCACCGAAAAGGAAGAAGCCGCACGCAACACCCACAAGCACTGTTTTTTTATCGAGGAACTTTTCCTTTTTACCCGTGGATTTTTCGCGCATTTTATGTATTATAAAAGACGTGGGCAAAAGCACGAGCGAAGCAAGCAGCATTCTGGAAGCCTGGAAGGTGAGCGCGCCTATTTTCTCCATGCCCTCGCTTTGCGCCACGAAGGCAAAGCCCCATATTATTGCGGTGAGCAGAAGAATTGCCGCCCCGCGAAAATTTTTATTCATAAAACATCAACTCCAAAAACAAAAATCACATTAGAATTTTACCATATAAATAGAGCAAATGCAACACATAAACAAAAACAGAAGGAGGAAAAAATGCTGCCGTACATAGGCGTAAGCTTAATATTCTTGATTATAATTCTCGCCGTTGTTTCCACTGTGCGCTTCAACCGCAAACCGCCGATGACGCGCGAGGAATTTGAAAAATACGAGGAGGAAAAGAAAAATGACGAATAAGAAAATTATAGTAATAGGCTGCCCGGGCAGCGGAAAAAGCCATTTTTCCCGCAAGCTTGCCGCGCTCACGGGCTTACCGCTTTACCACCTTGATATGATATATTGGAACGAAAACAAAACCACTGTGCCCAAGGAGCTTTTCCGCGCTCGCCTTGCAGAAATTGTGCAGGGCGGCGAATGGATAATCGACGGCAACTACGGCTCCACAATGGAGGCGCGCATGGATGCGTGCGATACCGTGTTTTTCCTCGATTACCCCACGGAGCTTTGCCTTGCAGGCGTGGAAGAGCGCATGGGCAAGCCGCGCGCCGATATGCCGTGGATAGAAACGGAATGGGACGAGGAATTCCATGAGCACATAAAAAATTTCAGCGAGAAAAACCGCCCGAAAATACTCGCCCTGCTTGAAAGGCACGCAGAAAAAGAAATACATGTATTCAAAGAGCGAGCCGAAGCAGAGGATTTTTTGCAGAATTTACGTAAAGAAAAGTAACTATTACGTAAAAAAATACCGCCATATAGGGCGGTATTTTTATTATTTTTTAGAAAACTTTTCCGCTTTATCGAAAAATTCATCTACAACCTCGCACATAACGTCGCTTACGGCTATTTCTTCCTCGCTTTCGTTTCGCTTGGGCACAAAGCTTTCGGAAATCATCTGCATACGCTTATCGCGCTTTTTGAGCGCTATAAGCTCGATAGCGCAGAAAATCATTGCGCCTATCGCGCCCACTATGAGGTCGAGCATAGTATCTGCCAGGCCGATATCTATGTATCCCGGCAAAACGAGCGTTTCCGCGCCGTCTTTAAAATGGATAACTACGCTATCTATATTGCCCACCACAACGGGGAAGGGGTTTGTTTCGCCGCCCGCCTTTTTCGATGTGAATGAGCCTATAAAATAGTCTGCCTGCATATCGGTCGTGCCCGTAAAAAGGTCTACCGCGTATTCAAAAACTTCCCATATAACCTCTATGCCTATGGCAAAGAAGAAGGCAAAGCACACGGCAAAAAACGGCGTAAGCTTTAAAACAGAGCTTTTTCTTTTCGTAAAAAAGTTTGTAAAGGCAAGCCCTATTGCGGCTATCAGAAAGCCGCTGAACGTGTGAAGTATTTTATCCCATAACGGAAATTGGGCATATAAATGCCCAATTTCGCCGCCCACCACGCACATGAAAGTGAATATCACGGCTGAAATTTCAAGCGCAGCAGGCACTGCGATATTGAATTTGTTATAGAGAAACGTGGGAAGCAGAAAAAACACCAGCGCTATTGCGCAAAGAAAAGCCGTAAGATAATCTTCAAATAAAAGCGATATTGCGCCAACCAGAATAAATATAACTCGCGTGAAAACGTAAAGAACCAATTTTCTTTTGAAATATTTATTCGGGTCTATGCCTATTATCTTGGCAATCTTCTCTCTTCTTCTCATACTCTGCTCCTGTAATGGTATTATTCAACAGCCATCTGGTCGATCTTGATGCCGTTCAACGCCTTGTTCGTATCTGAAACAAGCTTTTCTACAGATACCTTGCGGATATGGAAGCCCATATTGCCGTTATCGGGAGTGTCTGTGCTTACCAGTGTTTTCTCGCCGTTTGCCTCTATGCGCCAAACGGTAGTTGTGGTTGTGGGAACAACGAGCATATACGTCTGGTTGAGGTATTCGGTAACACTGCCGTCGGCGTTTGTAAAGCTGCTATACATATCATAGAATTTATATTCGTAGGTAACCGTCGTATATTCCGCAGTCGTATCATTTGCGTTAATAAAAACGGGTACGAGCTTTCTGTCGTCTGTGTAAGTATAGTCTCTCGGTTTTTCCTGGCCGTCGATACCATCCTTCGCTTTAACGAAAAATTTCTTTGCAGATTCATCGTAATAAGCGATATCGTGTGTGATTTTCGTGCCGTGGCTGTTTGTATAAGAAAGGTTCTGAACTATTGTGTAGCCGCCCTCGTATACTACGCTCTGGCGGGTGCCCGCTTCGTCGAGGTAGTATTCGCCGTTGCTATCGTATCTGTAATACTGCTGGTTTCTGTCACGCTGGATAGACTGCGCAATAACGGTGAGCTTGCATTCTGCATCGTCTGCCACCTTAACAGGCTCTTCCGTACCGTCGAGCATTCGCGTGATAAGCACGTAGTAAAGAGCGCGGAAGTTTTCAAAATCGCCCTTGAACGTGGGCTTAACAACGCCCGTTTCATATTCAACGTCGAAAACGATTTTTTTGCCGTCTTTATTCGTAAGAGCTACGCTGCCGTCTGCCGTGGTAACATCAACGTGGTAGTTATATGTGTTACCCGTAAGAGTGAAGCGAGCGTCTGTGCTGCCGTCTGCTTCGAGAACGGAGAAATAGTCCAGCGAGTTGATATATTCGAAGAACATACGCAAATCTACGTATTCACCGAAAGACCAATCGAACCACTTGAAGGTATCAGAGGAAAGCTCTACTATTTCGTGCTGTGCGGGAACGTAAGCGTAATAACACGTTGTGGCATCTTCCTTAACGTAAAGCTCGCTTACGTAAAGTGTTATTTCCGTTTCATCACCTTCGGAATTGAGTGTTTTTATATAGAATTTTGTTTTGTTCGTATCTGTTCCCGCTTCAAGTCTTTCTTTGTTGAGGTCGAGGCCGTATTTGGAGTAAACCTCTTCTTTATAGATATCGTTACCGATAGCTACAACCTGAGTTGCCTCGAAGCTGGACATTGTGGGCAAAACGTGCTGCGTGATAACGTCGCCGTCTACGTTATAGCCCTTGGGGTAAACCATTGCGAACTGCGTTGTGCCCGCAATCACCGTATCGGATTCCTCTATGCTGATAGCGAGGTTTCTTTCGCCGTTTTCGTATCTGTAGACATCGAAATTCTTCGTGTAGTAAACACCGCTGCCAAGGTAATCCTCGCCTACGAGCAAGCCGACAAGCGCCGTTTTACCGAAAAGAAGTGTCTGGTAAGAGGTGGAGTCGAGAACGTAAACGATATATCTCTTTTCAACCGTGCCATCCTCGAGCGTTACGTCTACCATTCTGTCCTCACCCTCGATGTAAGCATAGCAGTTTTTGCTTGTGGGCAGCTTATTGCCGAGTACTATTTTAAAAGATGAGCCGTCTGTAAGTGTAACACGGAACCAATTGGGGTTTGAATTCTCGTCAAGTCCGTAGCGGATAAGGTCCTTTTCCGTTGCGCTTTCGTGCGCGCGGTAGTTTTTGCTGTCTGCAGGGGCTGTAATGGGCTGACCTGCCGCAACGATTACGCCCGCGAGCGAATAATCGTCAAGCTTAACGCCGGGGGCATCTTCAAGCTCAAAGGTTTTGCCTGCGCCTTTTCCCTTCTCGTTGAGAATGTAAAGGCCTTCGTCGTTTTTAACCTCTATTTTGGCAATTTTATCACGGGTAAGAGGCTGTACCATATAAAGCGTCGTGCCGCTCGGGTCGAGGTATTCGCCGGGGTATACCTTATCTATCTTGGCCTGAGTTTTTTCAAGCTTGGGAAGCACGAAGAAGTAAAACACAAGACCTATCACCAGAAGCACGGCAACAACGGCTATTGCTATTGCCTGCTTCTGAAGCGTGGTTTTTGTTGCTTTGCTTTTTGTTTCTGCTGCGTTGGGGATATTGTTCATCATGAATGGCGTCTCCTTACCCAGACAATCGTGCCTGCAACAAGGAAGATAGCGGGTATAACCGCCACGCAAGCCACCATCCATGCGTTGGTCTGCTCTGTCGTAACGGAAAGACCGTTTTTGTCGAAAGCTTTATAGGTAATATCGTCGAACGTGAGCGCGCCGGACCACATGAGGTTGAGCGCCTGATATATAAGCGTTTTATTGTAGTTGGTTTTATCGAGCGAGGAATCTATAAAGTTGGAAGAGCCGATGCAGATTACATAGTATTCTGTCAAACCCGTATCGTTCCATTCGTTTACGTCCTGAATAATTCTGGTAAGAGTAGCGAGCGCCACCTGTGTGCTGGAGGGGATTTCGCCGTTTATTTTTGCCGTATCGTAGGGAGCAAGGAGAATTTCCGTTGCAACCTTGGAGTTACCCGTATAGATATAATCTATTTTGCTCTTGGGGTAAACGAACATTGCGCGGGGGTTTGTGAAAAGCGTGTGCGCGCGGTTTTCGCTTGTGCCCGTTGCTTTTTCAAGCAAGGATTTTGCCGTAGATCCGTCTACCGTAAGAGAGTAATCGGCAAACACCTTGAGGCCGTGAGAGCCGGAAACGGAATGCTCGTCATCGGAAATAGCGCCGCCCATACCAACGCCCCATTCGCTCATAAGAGCATCGAGCGTGGGAAGGTAAGGCACGTTTGCATCGAGCATGGTGATAACGTTGCCGTAAGTTGTAGCCGCGAAGCTGCGGATTTTCTGCATTTCGCTTTTGCCGCTCTTGGTATTATCGGAAAGGTCTGTCTGGGGCTGGTTGATGAAAAGAAGGCTGCCCTTCGTTATTTTTTCGGGGAAATCCTCTTCAACGAGGTTGATCTTCTCAACTCTGAAGCCGGCATCCTCAAAAAGTACCTTCCAATCGGCAATTTGGTCTATCGTAGGCTCGCCATGGCCCTGAAGAACGTACGCCACAGGCATTGTATCTTCGCCAACCTTACCTGCAAGCTGTGCAAGCGCAGAAAGGATTTTCGTTTCGGCATTGTAGCCTACAACACTGCCGGATTCCGTGTCTAACATATAGAAGGAATTTATCGTGTGCTTATTATAGCCCACGTTGCTCATGGAGTTGCCTTCTGCGTCTGCTATTTCAAAAATAACGTCTGTAATAGCAGGGGCATCGGAAGACGATTTCATATATTTATCCTGAATGTATTCGGGGTTCTGGAGAGAGTTGATGTATTTGATATTGATGTGGTCGTTATCTCTGTCTATCTGCTTGAGCGTGTGGTAAACGTAATAGGTATATACGTTGTAATCGCGGAAGGAGTCCTCTTCCATAAGAAGCACTATGTTGATGTAAAGGTCGTTCTTTTCGTCGCTGTCGTTGTTAACGCTCATAATTTCGTTGAGGTTTTTATCGAAAGCATCGGAAACGGAATAAATGGAAGAGCCCGTAAGGTCAGAAAACCAAGAAAACGTGTTGCCGAGCGAAGTTACTGCTACGTTAACCACTATAACCGCGGCAACGATAAGCGCTGTGAGCGCTATTGAAAAACCGCCGTATTTCAAGTTTCTTTTATTGAAGTTAATTTTTTTCATTATAATTCAAAATCCTCCGTCTTAAAATCAATCCCAACGGCGCTTTTCAAGCACTCTTACGGTAAGGAAAAGAAATGTGCCGCAGAGCGAAACGTAGTAAAGCAAAGCTGCCCAATCGAAAACGCCGGAGGCGAAAGAAGAGTAGCGTGCCGTGATGGATATGCCGGAAAGTATGTTGCGCACAAGCTCGTTATTGATATACGTGTTGAGCGAGCTTGCGAAAAGGAAGGGTATAATAAGTGTCATCGTACCGAAAGCGGCGATGAACTGGTTTTCTGTAAGAGCAGAAATGAAAACACCCATAGCGATGAAAGCAGCACCCGCAAGCATTGTTGCAAAAACGCAGCAGAAGTAAATTACCGTATTAGGTGTGCCGTACATGAAAAGGGGTATATAATAGATAAAGGAAGAAAGAAGGAAGGAACCGCCGAAAACTGTGAAAGCGGCGAGGAATT
This sequence comes from Clostridia bacterium, assembly GCA_017451975.1. Lineage (GTDB taxonomy): Bacteria > Bacillota > Clostridia > Oscillospirales > CAG-272 > UMGS731. The sequence continues at coordinate 16,325 of JAFTNI010000019.1, read as the reverse complement.
TGGAAATTACAATACCGCCGAGCGTAACGGGGCCTGTAAGAATAAGCTGTTCTGTTTTAAGCTTTCTTTCTTCGCTCATAAGCTTCATTGTAAGAAGCGGAATAATTGCTACGAAGAGCACGATTATCATCTGGAAATACGTACCGAAATCGGAGCTCTGACCTTTCTGAAGCGTATAGGACATAAAGAACCACGCGCTTACAGCCATAAAAAGAGCCACGAATATATATCCTATGGGAGAGGAAAAATATGAACGCATTTCACGCTTGTAAATAGCTACCATTATTATTTACCTCCTTTATTTTTAGCTTTTCCGGGGTTTGTGTTGCCTTCCTCGGCGTTTTCCTCGTCGAGCGCGGCAATGAATACATCTTCAAGGTTTGCACCGGGAAGCTCGAGCGAAAGTATGGGCCAGGAATGCTTTGCAAGCATGAAGAAAAGCGGCTTGCGAAGGTCCACGTCCTCGCGGCTTTCAAGCAGGTAGGAAGCAGAGCCATCGGAATATTCCGCGCCTATGCGGGAGTATACCACACCCGGGAGCTTCTTCATTTCTGCAAGCACGGCGGAGCTGGGGCCCTCTACGCGCACGGAAACGCGGCGGTTGCCGTGGTAATTTTTGCTGATATCGCCCGTTATCTGGTCGGCAACGATTTTGCCTTCGTTGATAATAAGTATGCGGTCGCAAATGGATTTAACTTCTGAGAGTATGTGCGTGCTGAGAATAACGGTATGATCGCGGCCAAGCTCCTTTATAAGGTTGCGGATATCGATAATCTGCTTGGGGTCAAGACCGTTTGTGGGTTCGTCGAAAATAATAACCTCGGGGTTACCTACTATAGCGCCTGCGATACCCGTGCGCTGGCGGTAACCTTTGGAAAGGTTTTTGATCATTCGGTTTTCCGTGCCTTCAAGCTTTACTACACGGATAATTTCCGCAATATGCTCCTTGCGGTTGAGCTTGCATTTACGAAGGTCGTAAATAAAGTTCAGGTATTCGCGCACCGTCATGTCGAGGTAAAGCGGCGGCTGTTCGGGAAGGAAGCCAATTTTCTTTTTAACTTCCATGGGGTGTTCGAGAATATCCATTCCGTCTACCATAGCTTTGCCTGAGGTGGAAGAAAGGTAACCTGTAAGTATATTGAGCGTTGTGGTTTTACCTGCGCCGTTGGGGCCGAGGAAACCTACAATCTCGCCTTTTCTCACTTCAAAGCTGATATCGTTTACTGCATATCTGTCACCGTATTTTTTAACAAGATGTTCTACTTTTATCATTCAGCGGGAGCCTCCCATTTCTTAAAATTCTTTTTTATTTTATAATCATTTTTTATCCCGTGGCAAAGAATCATACCCTTTTGCGGCGCACGCAACACAGCAAAATCAAGGCGCGATTTGTTTTTGCCTTTTGAAATTATAAAATGCCAAAATAACATATCTATTATATACCTCTTTTTCGAATTTGTCTACACTTGTTCGAAACTTTTGGCGAAAATTAAGTCAAATTTTACAAAAGCGCAATAATTTTACTTAAAATTTAGGCAATTTTCGCAAAAATTAACATTTTCCTCTATTATTTTTCCTTTTTAAGTGATAAAATAATATCAAATAAAACCCCAAAGGAGATTTCGAAATGAAATTCACATCACTTCCCTACTCCCGCCCCGATATCGGCGCGGTATGCAGTGAAATAGAGCTTCTTACCGAAAAGCTTCAGAAAGCAGAAAGCGCAGAAGCTCAGCTTGAAATAATAAAAGAAAAGGAAAAGCTCTTTTCCGCTTTTTCTACTCAGGCGACCATCGCCTCCATTCGCCACACAATAGACACGCGCGACGAATTTTACGAAAAGGAAAACGATTTCTTCGATGAAAACAGCCCCGTTTTAGAGGAAAAGGCGCAGGAATTTATGAACGCCGTGCTTTGCTCCCGCTTCCGCGCAGAGCTGGAAGAAAAAATGGGCAAGCTTATCTTCGCGAATATGGAAATAGACAAAAAAACATTTTCACCCGAAATCATACCCCTTTTGCAAAAGGAAAACGCGCTCACAAGCGAATATCAGAAGCTTTACGCCACAACCACAGCAGAGCTTGACGGCGAGGTTATGCCCATAACAAAGCTTTCGCCCTATAAGCAGAACCCCGACCGCGCCGTGCGCAAAAGAGCTTATGAAGCAGAGGGTAATGCTTTTGAAGGCAGACGTGAGGAATTCGAAAGAATTTACTCCGAGCTTGTGCGCGTGCGCACGGAAATAGCAAAAACGCTCGGCTACGAAAGCTTCGTGCCTCTTGCATACGACCGCCTGGGCAGAAACTGCTATAACGCCGAAAAGGTTGCCGCCTTCCGCGAGCAGATTGCAAAGCACGTTGTGCCCGTTGTTTCCGAGATAAAGCAGGTACAGAAGGCTCGCATAGGCGTAGATGCGCTCAAAATTTACGATGACCTCTTTATGTTCCCCGACGGCAACGCGAAGCCCGAGGGCACGAGCGAGGATATTCTCGCCGCAGGCAAAGAAATGTATGAAAAGCTTTCCCCCGAAACGCGCGAATTTATAGATTTTATGTATGACGGCGAATTTTTCGACGTGCTTGCCAAAGAGGGCAAAGCCCCCGGCGGCTACTGCACGGAAATTGCCGATTACAAAGCGCCGTTCGTTTTCTCCAATTTCAACGGCACAAGCGGCGACGTAGACGTGCTCACGCACGAAATGGGCCACGCTTTCGCGGCTTACCGCGCCATGAGAAACGTGGATATCCACGACCTTCAGAACCCCACCATGGAAACCTGCGAATGCCACTCTATGTCTATGGAGTTTCTCACCTCTCCCTACCACCACCTCTTCTTCGGTGAAAGCACGCCGAAATACACGCTTTCCCACGCGGAAGATTCGCTTATTTTCATACCCTACGGCTGCATGGTAGATGAATTCCAGCATATTATGTACTCCCGCCCCGAGCTTACGCCCGAGGAAAGAAACGAGGTTTGGCTCTCGCTTGAAGCAAAGTACCGCCCGCACATAGATTTCGATTCTATCCCCTTCTATTCACGCGGCGCGTACTGGCAGAGGCAGCTTCACATATTTATGTATCCTTTTTATTATATAGATTACTGCATGGCACAGACAATATCCTTTGAATTCTTCCTGCTTTCCAACAAGGATAGCGACCTTGCATGGCAGAAATACCTCGCTTTTGTAGATAAAGCGGGCACGGCTACCTTCGAGGAAATCGTAAAAAGCACAGACCTTGTGCTTCCTTACGAAAACGGCGCAATAGAAAGCATAGCAGACGAGCTTAAAGTGTGGCTTAAAAATAACCAGATTTAATAAAAAAGAGAGGCGCTTGCCTCTCTTTTTTATTATATCTTTTTTCTTGTTCCCCCTCTTTTTCTTTTTGAAAGAAAAAGAGGCAAAAAGAATCAAAAAACGTGCCGTTTTATCGCTACCGTCAGTTCTGCTTTTTGCCAAAATTTCTTGAGCCTCCCCGAGTTTGATTTTTGCTGTCGCAAAAATTACTCGGAACCACGGCGCATTTTTATGATTTGCAGATTTTTCATGGACTGCAAAATGATGCGCTAAAATGCTAAAAGCCTGCCGCGCATACAGCGCGGTTTGCAGAAACCGAAAAATCTGTAAAGCGTTAAACCGTCAGGGGTTTTGCCTTTTTTGTAACTTTTTCTCTCAAAGAGAAAAAGTTACAAGAATTTGCTGCATAAATGCAAAAATAAAGCCCTCGGTTTGAGGGCTTTGTTTTTGTGTTTTCTTATTTCGCGCGGCTGTCGCACCAGATGCAACGGTAAACCTGTTCTTCTTCGTTTACACATTTGAATACCTGGTCGAGCTCCTGCTCTGTAGAGCAAATGCAAGCGGGGTTTGTGCAAACCTTGCCGCGTACAAGGCGGTAGGAGCTTTCCTTCGGCTCTGTGTTCTTCTGTTTTTCATCGAGGAGGAAGAGTATGAGCGCCATGCGCATATATTTGCCGTAGAGTGTCTGGAGGAAGTATTTCGCGCGCGGGTCTTTATCTACCGCTACGGAAATTTCGTTTACTCTGGGCAGCGGATGCATTACAATAAGGTCTTCTTTTGCTGCTTTGAGCTTTTCTTCTGTGAGAATATAGCTATCTTTAAGCCTTTCGTAATCTTCAACGTAAGAGAAGCGCTCTTTCTGAATACGTGTCATATAAAGCACGTCGAGCTGAGGCATAGCTTCCTCAAGGCTTTCAACCTCTACGTATTCCATGCCGGATTTGCCTATGGTTTCGTGCTTAACGTAGCTGGGTATGCGGAGCTCCTTCGGAGAAATGAGCACAACCTTTATGCCCGCATAGCGGGAGAGCGCGGCGAGAAGCGAGTGAACCGTTCTGCCGAACTTGAGGTCGCCGCAGAAGCCTACCGTAAGGTCGTTGAGTCTGCCCTTTTCGTTTTTGATCGTGCAAAGGTCGGCAAGTGTCTGCGTGGGGTGGAGGTGGCCGCCGTCGCCCGCGTTGATAATCGGAACGTACGCGTTTCTGGAGGCAACCATGGGTGCGCCTTCCTTGGGGTGGCGGATCGCCATAATGTCGGCGTAACCGCTTACGACCATAGCTGTATCTGCCATGCTTTCGCCCTTGGAGGCGGAAGATGACGTTGCTTCGGAAAAGCCCAGCACGTTGCCGCCGAGCTCATACATAGCTGCTTCAAAGCTCAGGCGAGTTCTCGTAGAGGGCTCGAAAAAGAGCGTTGCGAGCTTTTTGCCGCGGCATTTATCGGAATATTTAGCGGGATTTTTCTTAATGTCTACCGCTGTTTCTATAAGCGAATCTATCTCGTCAAGCGAGAGGTCGAGAATATCTATAACACTTCTCATTTTATCTTCTCCGTTCTTTAGGTATTTTGCTAAAATTCATTCTAAATTAGGCGGATTTTCAAATCCGCCTGATTTTTTAGTCTTTCGCGCCGTTAACTGCGAGGTAATTCTTAATTCTCGCAACGTTTTCCGCGTTCTTTTCGTCTTCTTCGAGGTACTCGATAATGTCGTAAACGTCAACAACGGAGTATACGGGGAAGCCGAAATCTGCCGTTACCTGGGCTGTGGCAGATTTTGTGGTATCCTTGCCTATTTCCTTGCGGTCTACCATAACGAATGTAGCGGCAACCTTAACACCTTCAAGAGAGGAAAGGTTTTCCATGCTTTCGCGGATAGCCGTGCCCGCTGTGATAACGTCTTCTACTATAACAACTTCTTCGCCTGCCGTGGGCTTGTAGCCAACGAAAATGCCGCCTTCGCCGTGGTCTTTAGCTTCTTTTCTGTTGAAGAAGAAAGGAACGTCGAGGCCCTGTTTTGCAAGAGCGATAGAGGAAGAAACGGCGATGGAAATGCCCTTGTATGCGGGGCCGTAGAGAACTGTTCTCTTATCACCGATTTTATCTTTATAGCAAGGAGCGTAGAATTCGCCGAGCTTTGCAATCTGTTCGCCTGTTTTAATTTCGCCTGCGTTTACGAAATAGGGGATTTTTCTGCCGCTTTTAGCTGTAAAATCACCGAATTTAAGAACGCCTGCGCCTTCAAGAAATTTTATAAACTCTCTTTTGTAATTTTCCATTTTATACTCCTTGTTTACTTTTTTAGCAAAGTTCTTTTTGGTTACTTTTTCTCCGAAAGAAAAAGTAACTTAACCTACGAATTCAGCAACGCATCTTTCATATGCTGCAACGGGGTCTGCCGCAGCCGTAATGGGTCTGCCCACAACGATGTAGTCGGAACCGATCTTCTTCGCTTCTGCGGGTGTCATAACTCTCTTCTGGTCGCCTACGTCACCGTCTGCAAAGCGAACGCCGGGAGTAACCGTTACAAAGCCCGCGCCGCAGGTTTCGTGAACCTTGCCTGCTTCGAGGGGGGAGCAAACAACGCCGTCTAGCCCTGCAACCTTCGCGTTGTGAGCATAGTGCATAACAACGTCTGCTATAGGCTTATCGATAAGAAGGTCTTTCTTCATCGTTTCTTCGTCTGTGGAAGTAAGCTGTGTTACGGCGATGAGCATGGGGCGTGTGCCGTCCTCTCTGGTAAGGCCTTCAATAGCGGCTTCCATCATGCGTCCCGTGCCTGCCGCGTGAAGGTTCGTCATGTCAACGTCGAGGCGGGAAAGAACCGCCATGGATTTTTTAACCGTGTTGGGAATATCGTGAAGCTTGAGGTCGAGGAATATTTTGTGGCCTCTTTTTTTGATTTCGCGAACTATCGCGGGGCCTTCAGCATAGTAAAGCTCCATACCGATTTTAACAAAGGGTTTTCTACCCGTGAATTTGTCGAGGAAGGCAAAAACCTTCTCTGCGCTATCGAAGTCACAGGCGATAATTACGTCTTTTCCCATTAGTGTGCTCCTCCTATTATATCTGTAAGATTTGTGATGTTGTATTTTTTCATAGCTTCGGGGAGGTCGGCAATAATGTCGCGGCAGATGGTGGGGGAAACAAGGTTTGCCGCGCCCACTTCAACACCGGTCGCACCCGCGAGCATAAGCTCTATAACGTCTTCTGCGCTCTGAACGCCGCCCATACCGATAAGCGGAATTTTAACCGCTTCGTAAACCTGGTAAACCATTCTCACCGCTACAGGGAAAATAGCGGGGCCCGAAAGACCGCCCGTTTTGTTTTTGATAATGGGCGCTCTTCTGCGCAGGTCTATGCGCATACCCATAAGCGTATTGATAAGCGAAATACCGTCTGCACCCGCCGCTTCGCAAGCGCGCGCGATTTCGGTGATATCTGTTACGTTTGGGGAAAGCTTCATGTAAACGGGCTTCTTCGTAACGGCTTTAACCGCTTTCGTAACCTCGTATGCCGCTTTCGCATCTGTACCGAAGCTGATGCCGCCGCCGTGAACGTTGGGGCAGCTTATGTTAACCTCGAGAAGGCCTACGCTATCTACCGCATCGAGCTTTTCGCAGGTTGTGGCGTATTCTTCAACGGAAAAACCGCCTACGTTTGCAATAACTTTCTTGTGGAAAACCTTTTCCATTTTGGGAAGCTCTTCGGCAATAACCTTTTCAACGCCCGGGTTCTGAAGGCCAACTGCGTTGAGCATACCGGAGGGTGTTTCCGCAATTCTCGGTGTGGGGTTGCCGAAGCGAGGTTCTGCCGTAGTACCCTTGAAGGAGAAGGAGCCAAGCACGTTTATATCGTAAAATTCCGCCATCTCATAGCCAAAGCCGAAAGTGCCGCTGGCGGGGATTATGGGGTTATCAAGCTCCAGGCCTGAAAGATTTACTTTTGTATTTACCATATGATCTCCTCCTTAACAAGCACGGGGCCATCTTTACAAATGCGTTTATTGCCGTATTTCGTTTTGCAAGTGCAGCCGACGCACGCGCCAAAGCCGCAGCCCATACGCTCCTCAAAGCTGAATTCGCCCGAGGTCGCCGTAGCATTGTAAACAGCCTTGAGCATGGGCTCGGGGCCGCAGGTGTAGAAGTAGCTGTAGCCTTCCACTTCCTTCATAGCATCTGTTACGAAGCCCTTTGTGCCAACACTGCCGTCTGCCGTAGCAACGAGCACGCGCGCGCCGAGCGCTTCGAATTCATCTTTATAGAAAACCTCTTCTGCTGTGTTGAAGCCGAGTATAACAGTAACTTTTTTGCCGCCTGCAATAAGCTTCTTCGCGCACATATAGAGGGGGGGCACGCCTACGCCGCCGCCGATGAGCATGGGTGCATCGCCGCTTTTTGTAAGGTCGTAGCCGTTGCCGAGGTAAGCGAGCACATTAAGCTCCTTGCCCGCTTCCATTTTAGCCATCGCTTCCGTGCCCTTGCCCACTGCCTTGTAAACCAAAGTGAGCTTTCCATCTTCATAATTGCAAACGGAAATGGGGCGGCGGAGGAAAAGGCCGTCGATTTTTATATTTACAAATTTCCCGGGGGCACAGCCTTCGTCTGTGCCCGAGAGAACCATTTTATAAGTGTTTTTTGCGATTTTTTCGTTTGAAATTACCGTAAATATGCTTTCTGTCATGTCTTACCCTTTCAGTTGATTGTGGAGATGCAGATCGTCTGCTCTTCAAGTACGTCGAGGAGAACGCGGAGAGTATCGAGAGATGTGAAGATAGAAACATTGTTTTCCGTTGCGCACTGGCGAATCTGGAAGCCATCGGACTGCGTGCCGGAAGCATCGAGGTTTCTTGTGTTGATAACGTAGGTTACGTAACCCTGACGAATGGAATCGAGAATTTCTTCGCTTCCTTCGCTTATCTTCTTTCTGATACGTGTACGGATGCCGTGGCTCTTGAGGAACGCCGCCGTGCCTTCCGTTGCTTCGATATTGAAGCCCATATTATAGAAACGGCGGATAAGCGGGAGCGCTTCTTCCTTATCGGCGTCTGCAATAGTTGCAAATACCGTGCCGTAGTTCATAACCTGCATACCGGAAGCCTGGAGCGCTTTGTAGAGCGCGCGGTTGAGGCTGTCGTCATAACCGATAGCCTCACCCGTGGATTTCATTTCAGGGGAGAGGTATGCGTCAAGACCGCGGAGCTTGGAGAATGAGAACGCGGGAACTTTTACATAGTGGCGTTTTCTTTCTTCGGGGTATATTGTGGTAATACCCTGCTCGGGGAGCGTTTTGCCGAGTATTGCAAGTGTGCCTATATCGGCAAGGGAGTAGCCCGTGGATTTGGAAAGGAACGGAACCGTTCTGGAGGAACGGGGGTTAACCTCGATGATGTAAACCTTTTCCTCCTTATCTACTATAAACTGAATGTTGTAAAGACCTACGATACCGATGCCGATGCCGAGCTTCTTCGTATAATCGAGGATGGTATCCTTAACCTTCTGGGAAAGCGTGAAGGAGGGGTATACGGAAATCGAGTCGCCGGAGTGTACGCCCGTTCTTTCAACAAGCTCCATAATACCGGGAACAAATACGTTTTCGCCGTCGCAAACAGCGTCTACTTCAACTTCCTTACCGGAAATATATTTGTCTACGAGTACGGGCTTGTCTTCGTCGATTTCAACGGCTGTGCGCAAGTAGTTGCGAAGCATTTCTTCGTTTGCAACAATCTGCATTGCTCTGCCGCCAAGAACGAAGGAGGGGCGAACGAGAACAGGGTAGCCGATTTCTGCCGCTGCGGCAACGCCGTCTTCAATTTTCGTAACGGCTCTGCCCTTCGGCTGGGGAATATGAAGCTCTTCGAGAAGCTTTTCAAAGGCATCGCGGTTTTCTGCGCGGTCGAGCGCTGCCGCATCTGTGCCTATGATTTTAACGCCGCGCTGTGTAAGCGGTTCTGCAAGGTTAATTGCCGTCTGACCGCCGAGGCTGGCTATAACACCGTCGGGCTTTTCCATTTCGATGATGTTCATAACATCTTCTACCGTAAGGGGCTCGAAATAGAGCTTATCGGAGCAAGTATAGTCTGTAGAAACAGTTTCGGGGTTGTTGTTTATGATGATAGCTTCATAGCCGGAAGCTTTGATGGTTTTGATAGCGTGAACGGAAGAATAGTCAAATTCTACGCCCTGTCCGATACGGATAGGACCGGAGCCGAGAACGATGATTTTTTTCTTATCGGAAACAGTGCTTTCGTTTTCTGCTTCGTATGTGGAATAGAAGTAGGAAACGTAGCTGGAAAACTCTGCTGCGCAAGTATCGATCATTTTGTAAACGGGCATAATTCCGCTTGCTTTACGCATATTGTAAAGCTCAAGCTCGGAAATTCCCCAAAGCTTTGCGATATATTTATCGGAGAAGCCCATTTTCTTTGCTTCGCGAAGCGCTTCAAGGCTATGGTTTGCTTTAAGCACGTTTTCCATAGCAACGATATTTTTAATCTTTTCAAGGAAAAGCATATCTATCTTCGTTGCGTTGCAGATAAGGCTTATATCAACACCGCGGCGGATAAGCTCTGCAATAGCGTAGATACGGTCGTCTGTACCGATAGCGATATAGCTCATAAGCTCTTCCGTTGTGTAGCTGTCGAACTTCGCCATATATACGTGGCAAACGCCGATTTCAAGCGAGCGAACCGCTTTAAGGAAGCATTCTTCCACAGTTCTGCCAAGGCTCATAACCTCGCCCGTCGCCTTCATCTGTGTGGAAAGCTTGTTGTTTGCCGCCGTGAATTTATCGAAGGGGAAACGGGGGAATTTCGCAACAACATAGTCGAGCGCGGGTTCGCAAGCGGCGGGAGCCGTTGCAAGCTTAATTTCGTCGAGAGTCATACCAACGGCGATTTTTGCCGTTACTCTTGCAATGGGGTAGCCGCTGGCTTTACTTGCGAGCGCAGAGGAACGGGAAACGCGGGGGTTAACCTCGATGAGGTAATATTCAAAGGAGTGGGGGTCGAGCGCGAACTGTACGTTACAGCCGCCTTCTACCTTGAGCGCGCGGATAATTTTGAGCGCGCTTTCTTTAAGCATGGTGCATTCCTTGCTTGTAAGCGTCTGCGTGGGGCATACAACAATAGAGTCGCCCGTGTGAATACCAACAGGGTCTACGTTTTCCATGTTGCAGATAGCGATAGCCGTATCGTTTGCATCGCGCATAACTTCATATTCTATCTCTTTATAGCCCTTAATGCTCTTTTCAACGAGAACCTCGGAAACAGGGGAAAGCTTAAGTCCGTTTTTAAGAAGCTCTGTGCATTCCTCTTCGTTATCGGCAAAGCCGCCGCCCGTGCCGCCGAGCGTGAATGCGGGGCGAAGAACTACGGGATAGCCGATTTCTTTTGCAGCCGCAAGACCTTCTTCTATTGTGTGAGCGATGAGCGAGGGGAGCACGGGCTCGCCGAGCTCTTCGCAAAGCTTTTTGAAGCCTTCACGGTCTTCTGCGCGTTCGATAGATTCGCTGCTCGTACCGAGGAGCTCTACGCCGCATTCGCGAAGTATGCCCTTCTTTTCAAGCTGCATTGCAAGGTTAAGGCCCGTCTGGCCGCCTATACCGGGAACAATAGCATCGGGGCGCTCGTAGCGAAGTATTTTTGCCACGTATTCGAGCGTGAGGGGTTCCATGTATATTTTATCCGCAATAGTCGTATCTGTCATGATAGTTGCGGGGTTGGAGTTTGCGAGAATAACCTCGTAGCCTTCCTCTTTGAGCGCGAGGCAAGCCTGCGTGCCCGCGTAGTCAAACTCTGCTGCCTGGCCGATGATGATAGGGCCGGAGCCTATAACGAGTATTTTTTTCAGGTCTGTTCTTTTCGGCATTTTATTTGCCCTCCTTCATAAGAGCTGTAAATTCTTCGTAAAGGTTTTTGCGTCCTTCGGGGCCGGAAGTCGTATTGGGCTCGTACTGAACGGCGAAAACCTTATCTTCCTTGCAAGCAACGCCCGCAACAGTGCCGTCGATAATATCAACGTAAGTTGCGTCGAGATCCGTGGAAGCAAGGCTTTCGGCTTCTATGCTGTAGCCGTAATTTTCTGCCACAGTTTCCATTTTGCCCGTTGCAAGGTTCTTTACGGGGTGGTTGCAGCCGTGGTGGCCGAATTTCATTTTATACGTCTTTGCGCCGTAAGCAAGGGCGATAAGCTGGCAGCCAAGGCCGATGCCAAACATGGGGTATTTGCCGCGGATTGCCTTTATAAGCTCTGCAACGTAAGCCGCGTTTTCGGGGTTGCCGGGGCCTTGGGAAACAAGCACGCCGTCGGGCTGCATCATTTCAACGTCTGCCGCCGTTGCCGTAGCGGGAAGAATGGTTACGTTGCAACCCATAGTGTTGAGCGTGCGAACCGTAGAAAGCTTCACACCGCAGTCGATAACAACAACGGAAAGCTTCGCGTTTGCCGTGCGCGCATACCATCTCTTCTTGCAGGTAACATCTGCCACGGGGTTTGCAGACAATTCTGCATTCTTTATAAGCGCGAGCGCTTCTTCCGTAGGCATATCAATATCAACTATAACTGCTTTGCAAACACCGCCATCGCGGATAGCGCGTGTGAGCGCGCGTGTATCCATGCCGTAAATACCGGGGATACCGTTTTCATCGAGGTATTCGGTAAGTGTTTTCGTGTATCTGAAGTTGGAGGGGAAATCGTTGTATTCACGAACGATGAGCGCGCCGACTGTGGGAGCTTTTGCCTCGTAATCTTCGTCCGTAATACCGTAGTTGCCGATAAGCGGATATGTCATAACGACAGCCGCGCCGGCGTAAGTGGGATCGGAAACAATTTCCTGGTAGCCCACCATAGATGTGTTGAAAACTATTTCGCAAACTGCGGAAGCAACGTTTGCACCGAAGCCATAGCCGCAGTATACCGCGCCGTTTTCAAGCACGAGTTTTTTGTTCATTTTTCCTGCCATACTTTTTTTCCTCCGATAAGTGTCAATTTTGAGCGACCGAAGACTTTTTTGCCTTCAAAGGGCGTCGCCTTACCCATAGTTAAAAATTCATCAGAATTTATTATATACTCATTTTCGAGGTCAAAAACACAAAGGTTTGCTTTTTCCCCAACCTCTATTTTGCCGCCCTCAAGCGCAAAGCGCTTTGCGGGGGCTGCCGCCATTCTTTCTATTATAACGGAAAGCGGCGCTTTACCCGTTTTAACAAGGTCTGTATAAAGAACTGCAAATGCCGTTTCAAGTCCTACCACACCCATAAGGCTTTTTTCAAGCCCGCGGTCCTTTTCTTCCGCCGTGTGGGGTGCATGGTCTGTAGCTATCATATCTATTGTGCCGTCTATAAGCCCTGCAAGAAGCGCATCGCGGTCTTCTGCCGAGCGGATAGGAGGATTCATTTTAAATCTGCCGTCTTCCTGAAGCTCCATATCTATCATCGTAAGGTAGTGCGGGCCCGTTTCACACGTTACGTCAAGCCCTTCCCTCTTTGCGTTGCGTATAAGCTCCACGGTTTCCTTTGTGGAAATGTGGCAAACGTGGTAGGCAACACCCGTTTTTCGCACAAGCTCAAGGTCGCGGGCAACCTGGCCCCATTCGCTTTCAGAGCAAATACCTCGGTGGCCGTGCAGCTATGCATATTCGCCATCGTGAATATAGCCGCCGAAAAGCAGCGAGTTATCTTCGCAATGAGCCGCGATAAGCTTGCCCAGCTTCTTTGCCTTCGCCATTGCCGCTTCCATCATTCCGTCTGCCTGCACGCCCTTGCCGTCGTCGGAAAAAGCCGCAACGTAAGGCGCCATAGCGTCCATTTCAGAAAGCTCATCGCCCTTTTCGCCCATGGTTATCGTGCCGTAAGGTATTACGTTTATGCACGCATCCTTCTCTATGGCATCGAGCTGAACCTTCAGGTGCTCCAGGGTATCGGGGCAGGGGTTAAGGTTGGGCATGGAGCACACGTTTGTATAGCCGCCGCGCGCCGCCGCCGCCGTGCCGCTTTTTATCGTTTCCTTCGATAAAAAACCCGGTTCTCTGAGATGCACGTGAACATCTGAAAAACCGGGGAAAACGGCAAGACCGCGAATGTCAATCACTTCATCCGCGCCGTTACCGTCGATATTTTCTGCTATTTTTTTAATAGAAGAATTTTCTATCATAATATCAAGGGGGCAGAGAGTGCCGTTTCTGTAAACATTTCCGCCTTTCAGGATAAGTTTCATTTATATCCTCCTTTGTTTTAGTTTAGGTTAAAAAAAACGCCTTGCCACTGCGCGGCAAGACATAAAAATAGCCTTTAATACAGAAATATATAGCTACCAACCTTGCCGGCTTGCAGAAGCCGTTTCAAAGATTTCCTTTGGATTTATTATATCATAATACAGTAAATTTGTCAATAGTTTTATAAATGCACGGCGGAGTTTTTGCGAGGAAAAAGGTATGTTTTGCCCCGCGCGCAAAAAGCCGCAATTTTTCGCACAAAAAAGCACGGTTACCCGTGCTTTTTATTTGTTGATTCTGAATTATTCAGCATCTGTGCTTTCGTTGTAGTCGCCGTTTACAGCAGACATGATAACGTAGCCAAGCTCGTCAGCCATCTGTTTTGCGATGGGAGCGTTAACAACGATCTTAAGAGATGTTGTTCTGTTTGCTTTTTTAGCTTTTCTGAAGTAAGCGTTTGTTTTTGTATCTGTAGATGCGCTTGCAAAGCTGAAAGCAGGTGTGATGTGTGTATCTGTGTCGATTACACATGTGAATTTGTAATCTTTCTTCTTGATGTAAATGAAGAAGAAAATTGCTGCAAAAACAAGAGCAAGAACGCCAAAAAATGTTACGATACCTGCAGCATCGTCAAGGTCTTCAGCAAATGCAGCGGAAACAATGAACAAAATAACAGCAATGATTGCCGCTACGATTGCCTGAATAAGGAAACGGGGGAAACCAACCTTATTGTAGTATGTATTTACATACTTAGCAGATGTAATGGGCATTTCGCTTGTGTTGAGAAATTCGTTATTTTTGCCTTCGCCAACTTCTCTGTGAATAATTCTTTTGTTTGTAACTACGAGTGTTTTGGAAACAGTTGCGCCGGCCAAACCGCCTTTTTTAGCTGTGGCATAGTCGTATGTTCTCAAAATCTTTTCGTCTTTTGCCAACTGAACAGACATATTGTCCTCCTAAAATAATTAAAATTATGCATAGTTTTTCCAACTCTGCATTGTATTGTTATAATATCACAGCGTTAATATTATGTCAATAATTTTTTAATAATTTGTACACAGCTATGGCAAAATAAACTAAAAGCATTATTGATTGTTTATTTATAACTATTTTCTTTAAAATCTTACTTCACAACTGCGAAAAACTCCAGGTTTTCCACACCGTTGTTGATAAGTGCGTGGCTCTTGCCCATAGGGCAATAATGGCAGTCGCCAGCTGCGAGCGTTTCTTCGCCGTCCTCATATTTGCATTTGCCCGCGCCCGAAAGAATATAAATTATTTCACAGTTGCCCTCGTGCTTGTGGTAGCCGATGGAAGAGCCGGGAGGGAGCGTACCGCGCATAATTTTCCCCTCGCCGTCTGTGAACATTTTTACAATAAATTCGCCCTCGCCGCCCTTGAACTGCGGAAGAGTCTGTCTTTCTATTTCATTAAAATCAATTTTCATATTTTTCTCCTTAAAATTATTTTTTGGTGTCTATATCAAAAACCTGTAAAGTTTCTCTCCGTGTGTCATTCTCGAGCGTAGCGAAGAATCTCGCGGCGGTATAAAAAATCATAAATAATCCACCGCTTCAAAAGCAAGGCCGCGCTCGCGCGCATATTTTTCCGCGTAAGAGCCTGCGCTCGCGCAAAGAGTAATGTCCTTGCACTTTGAAAAAGTCATCTTGCCTATCTGCACAACCGTCGTAGGCAGATAAATTTTTTTCACCTTCCAGCCGTAAAAATTTCTGCCGAGTATTTGCTTGTCAAAAGCCGTGTTGGTTATGCCCTTCACGCCGTACGGAATGTAAATATCCTCGCCCCACGGCGTCGACGTGTACTCCTCCAGCACGTTTTTCTTCAGGCAAACGAAATCAGGCGGTTGCGGATAGCCGTAGATCTTGCCCACAAAATCTTCCCTTCGCTCGTTAGTGAAAAGCGGATAAAGCGTGGGGTGGAAGGCGTCGCCCGCCAGATATTCCACGGTTTCGGGCACTATTACGTTTATGATCTTCGTAAATCCAAACGCCATTGAGTAAATGGTTTTCAGGCTTTTCGGGAAATTTATCTGTTTTATGCCGCAGCCGTAAAAAGCGCATCTTCCGATTTCCGTAAGGCTCTCGGGCAGCACCACTTCCGAAATGCCGTGGCAGTCCTTAAAAGCATTCTCGCCTATCACGGTCACGCCCTCGGGAATAACGAGTTTTGTTATTTGGGTGTGAAAAAAGCACGCGTTTTGGCCTATTTTCGTAACGCCTTCGGGTATTATAAGCTCCGTACCCTCGCCGCGGACCCTTTCAAGCACGTTGTTTTCTATTTTTAGCTCCATAAAACCTCCTTAAAATCTCGCCGCTATCGGTCCAAGTCCAAAAAGCCAGGCAATACTTATTGCCAAAGCAGATAAAATTATATAAAGCCACTTTCTGCCCTCTTTTTCGCCATTGCCATTCTCGTCACGGGCAGAAATCAGCGCAACAATATTGCAAATAAAGCAAACAGGCATTACTGGAAATATTACGGAAAGCATGAATAAAAAACCAAAAGCATCTAATACGTCGCGCGTAATTTGCGGCGAGTACGCCACATAAACCCACGGCATTAAATAGATAATAGCAAACACTCCTTGAATTATGCCCGTTACGATAAAAGTTTTTTTGACGTTATATCGTTTTTTCGGCTTTATCGGACCCATTTTTAACTCCTTTCCAGTGAATGGTGCCTTTCCTGTAACGCCCGAAAAAACAATTAAAATACCCATAAACCCCACAAGCACGCCTAAAATAATATTGAAAATAAAATATTCCGAGCTTGATAAAGCGGTAAAAAACAATATTAAAGC
>JAFTNI010000181.1 GCA_017451975.1 Clostridia bacterium | reverse complement strand
TTATTATGAAAAAAATAATTTCTTTACTTATAGTGCTTACAATGATTATTGGTGTGTTCGCATCATGCGCGGATAATACAACCACTTCAACTGAAAGCAACACAACTTCCGCAAGCACGAGCCATACGACGGTTTCTTCCTTGAAAATCACGCCCAAAAGCTATAGCGCAGCCGAATATTTGAATGGCGACCTCAGCTTCTATCTCGAACATCTGCACACAGACGAGGCTGGATATCTTGAAAGTGCAGAGAATTATGCAGATTACACCGACGAGGCTAAAGCCGGAATCGTTCAGAAAATTAATATAGACGGTAAAACATATGATTTTACATATAAAAAAAGCCGCAACAATGATAGATATAACCATAACCGCACCGATTTTTACATTTGTAATATTAACGGGGATATTGTAAATGCGGAATATAACGCTACTCTTGGCAAAATTACCGCCATATACAGCATTGTCGGAAAAGGAAGTTCCGTAATAACAAGAGATGAGGCTTTTGAGAAAGCGAAAGCTTTTTTGGCGAAAGAAATTTCTTCTGCTTCGGAATATGAATTGACGTATGAAAACGAAAGGTCCAATAACACATATTATTTCCGATTCAACAGATTTACAGACGGTGTAAAAACCAGTGAAACAGCGGCGGTTTCCATGAATTTTGACGGAACCGTAAATTCGTATAAATTTATCGGCACGGGCTCTTTTGACGGGGTGGATATTTCGGGCATAGATATGAATGCCGTCGATGCGGTCATCAAAGAAAAGACCGATGAAATATACTCAGGATATTCTTATGAAATTACGGCAAGAGATTTTACGCTTAACAGAACGGCAGATGGCACTTTTGTGCTTGACTTTAATTTCAAAGCAGACGTAAGCGGAAAAGACCTTGAAAAGGTAACGCAAGACCGTATGTGTATGTTTGTATTTTTGGGTTGAAAGTAAAAACAGAGGCGAATGCCTCTGTTTTTTGCTTTATGCACGGTATATTTTCATATCCATATATTTTTGCTTGGTGGCTTCGCCGCCGCGCATATGGCGCTCCGCTTTGTTCTTGTCAAGCACCGCGCGCACACGCTCCCAAAGCACCGCGTTTTCGTGCTTCAGCTTTTCGGTAACGTCTTTGTGCACCGTGGATTTTGAAATGCCGAATTTTTTTGCCGCTTCGCGCACGGTGGCGCCGTTTTCGGCTATGTAATTGCCAAGCGTTACGGCTCTTTCGCCTGCGTTTTCTTTCATTTTTCGCTCCTCCTTTTTACATATGGTGAATGTATATGCGCGCGTTTCTCTGTATATGATAAAAAGTGTGTCGAAAAAAGAAAACGCGCCCGCGCGCTTTTTAAATTTCACTTGGTAAAATCCACAATATTTGCCTCTGTAATTTGCTTTTTTTTACGAAAATGTCTAGCGGCAAGGTGAAAATTGATAGTTTGATTGACATATCCTTGTTTTTGTGGTAAAATTGTTTATGTTCTAAACCTATGGGTGTGCATTTCTTTTGCAAAACCCACAAATTTTTTGGAGGATACCGTGAAAAGAATAGTGGCCTTGCTCGTGCTTACGGCAATGTCCGCTATGTTATTTGCCTGCGGCTCACCGTCCGCAACCACCACGTCTTACACCACCGTGGGCTCGACGGCTACTGCGGGGCTTCCGGCTTTACCCGGGGGCGACCCTGTTACACCATATGCGGATATTGATTTTTTCGGCGGCGAGATAAAAGATAACAAAGGCGTTATAGCCTTCGAAATAAAAACAAGCGGCGAAGTAAAAGCCGCCTATATAGAAAAACTGCCCATTAAATTTATGGGT
>JAFTNI010000180.1 GCA_017451975.1 Clostridia bacterium | reverse complement strand
TTGGCGTACCTGCGATAAAGCAGGTGCGCCAATTTTGTAATTCAGCGTTTTTCGTCAAGACAAACGAAAATGAGTATGATATAATATTATCGTAAGTAGGTGGCCGCCTGCGCAAATATTCATTTAAGGAGGCATGAAATGGAAAATAGAGATTTGATAAAAAATGCTGTAAAATATATCAATAACTTGGGTTCTAACTCAACCACTCTTGACGACGTTGCAAAAAAAGCGGGTTTTTCTACAGATTACTTTAATCGTATTTTTCGTAACCATACAGGATTTAACGTTATGGAATACGTAAGATTTAGGAAATTAAACCGTGCTGCACGCATGCTTCGTACATCTCCTGAACGTGACATTTTATCGATCGCCTTAGAATGCGGATATGAAAGCCACGAAGGATTTACACGCGCATTTAAAGAACAATACGGAAAACCGCCCTGTGAATATCGTGAAAAAATGAAAGCGCAGCCGCTTGTTTGGGCTGACAACGAACTGAATGCTACCGCTGTTGCTGAATTTCGTCATGTTCTTCCCGACTTCTTTGAAAAAGATGCCGATGAGGTTATCGATTGGCTTTTGGAAAAAGACGCAAAGCGTCACGGGTATACGGCAGTTACTATTGCAATTAATGGATCAAAAATTGTTTCGGACAAAGACTCTTTTGAAGATGGCTTTGTTACAATCGATAATTTTTTCAAAAATCCATATTTAACACTTGTTCTTGACGATTTGGCCAATCTTCGAAATTATATTGATAAGCTCTTACCTCTTAAGCCGGGACATATAGATTTTATATTCCATAAGGATGTGCCCTTTGAAGATGTGAAATCTGTACTTGAGGGAATTAAATGCAAAAGTATAGAAGAAAGAAATGAAACCATGTATTTCGGAGAGCCGTTTGTTCTGCCTAAAGAAGCACAAAAATATGATATTCATGTGTTGCAGACTCAAGATTTGGAAGCAGTTGACGAATTTATTGCAGGATACCCCGATGAAACATTTAAAAAATCGGGAGGATTCGGGCTTAAAAACTTGCTGAAAAAGCCACTTGAACAAAGACCTCTTTCGCAACCGTTTGGTGTTTTTGGTGGCAAAAAGCTGCTTTCTATATCCTATGATGGGTTACAGAGCACACACGGCTTTTGCTTGAATAACTGTGTTCATACACCTAATTTACCCGATACTCCTAAAGATGCAATCAAGTATCTTTATCTTACAGCTACCAATGCAGCTATGGAGAAAGGGTACATTCCTTTTGAAGATGCTCAATTTGGTGAATACGCAAAGAGACACGGAGAATTTGATGCATTTGATTTGGGATTTGAAAAAGTAAATACCGTGTATTCCATCGATTTTTAATTGAATGGCAATAATTATAGCCCCGCCTCGCGCGGGGCTTCGCTTTTGTGAACACAAAAGCAGTGCTTGTCAAGAAAATTGACACGGCATAGATGAACATAAAAAGGGCTCCCTTGTGTAAAGGGAGCTGACGCCGAAGGCGGCTGAGGGATTGTTTGGAGTGAAAATCTAACATTTTACAATCCCTCCGTCACGGCAAGCCGTGCCACCTCCCTTTACACAAGGGAGGCTCATTACCTCCCGACAGTATGGAAAAGGAGTACGAACAAATCGTCCGTACTCCTTTTGCTTTTCGGTAGGTAAAACCTGCTTTATGGAAGGCACCCATTGCGGTGCTTTTTTGTTATGCAACCTGCGGTTGCTAAATTTTAAAGCGTTGTTGGTTGCATTTTTTTGCGTTTTGCGCTAGAATAAATGTGAAAAGGGGTGATTTTATGGATAAATTGGGCGAAAGAATTTTCGCGCTCCGCACGGCGAAAAATATGTCGCAGGGCGACCTTGCGGCGGCGCTAGACGTTTCCCGCCAGGCCGTTTCAAAATGGGAAAACGGTATGGGCACGCCAACGCCCGAAAACATCGTGGCGATGAGCGCGCTTTTTGGTGTAACCACAGATTATATTCTCGTTGGCAAGGAAAACGCGGCGGAAGAAAAGGCAGGGGAAGCACCGCGCGCGGAAGAAGGCTTCGGCAAAAGAAAGCTCGCGCAGATAATAGGCGTGGCGCTTGTTTCGCTCGGTGCTGTGCTTTCGGTTTTCGGCGTGGTATTTACAGAGGTGCTTGTTTTCACCATTTATATGATAGCGGTGGGGCTTTTTTGCCTTTGCGCAAGGGAGGATTTGCGCTATAAAATTTTTAATTTTACGCTGATATATATAATGCTTGTGGCGGTTTTGGTTGCTTTTTGCGAAGCCACTTTCAATATATGGTGAACCGATATGCTACAAAAATGGTATCGAAATGAAAACTTTGTAAATTAATGTAAAAATATACCGAAAAATGTTGACAAAAATGCCCGGAAGTGATATAATGATGTTACAATACTCCAATTAAATAAAAGAAAGGGATGCAAAATCATGAAATCGACCGGCGTTGTAAGAAGAATTGATGAACTTGGGAGAATTGTTTTGCCCATTGAAATCAGAAAAAATCTCAACATTGAGAACAGAGATACCGTGGAGATTTTTGTCGAGGAAGACAAAATCATTCTCAAGAAGTACGAGCCCGCGTGTATTTTCTGCGGCAACGCAGATGATGTTATCATGTTTAACAGCAAGCTTATTTGCCGCGAATGCGTTGAAAAAATAAAAGACGCAAAATAAACATCTCGAATAATTGATTAAAAATGAAGTTTAAATCCCCGCCGAATGGCGGGGATTTTGTTTTTTAGAATTTGGTATTGACAGATATCGTAAAATATGATAAAATAATCAAAAATATTGCAAAATGCACTAAAATAATCAAAAATATTGTAAAATGCAATAAAATTTAATTTTTAAGGAGAAAGTCTTTATGAAAAAAACATTAGCATTATTGCTTGCGCTTATAAGCTTGTTTGTGCTTTGCGCGTGCAATACAAAAAAAGACAAAACAGACGATGGCGACAAAGAAAACAACGGAAACGGCGTTTCTTCTACAACAAGCGCATCGGGCCAGCCCGGAACGGTAAACGGTGTAACTGTTGATATTTTATCTATCGATGAATTTTACGGGAACCTGGCAAGATTTGATTCCGAAGATGGTTACGGATATATGGACAAAAAAGGTAATATTGTTATTAATCCTGCCTATGAGGATGCACCCTATTATTTCGACGGCGATCTCGCAAAGGTGAGAAAAGACGGCAAATATATGTTCATCGACAGAACAGGAAAGGTTTTGTTTAAAGTTGATTTTGAATATGTTGAAATCGGTGATTACGTAAACGGTGCCTTCTGGATTGAAACGAAAGAAGAAACTATCGATGGCGCTGTGCATACTATGACATATTACAAATATGACGGCACAAGCGTGCAGAAAGCTTTTTCTATTCAAGCTGAACACGCAGATGACGATGGTAGTAATTTCTATGTTCCTGATGCAACAAAACCTGCTGAAAAATATGCACTTGTGCATATTCCCGAGGAGGACGGTTATTCTTCCGACGGCGTATTTATTGACTTTAGTGGCAATAAAGTGACTTTCACGGGAATGAGCGAAGGCGATTCTATTGATAGCTGGTACAAGGAATGGGCATTCCTTTCCGATGATATTAATGACAACTACGGCAAATATGTGTATATAGATTTTGCCAACAAAACTATTGCAAAAAGCGACTATACTTATGATGATGAAAACGATATTGGCTATGGACAATATTGGATATATGCGGGACGTTGGGATTACGATTATTCTTACTATGATATTGGTATATTGAAAGATACGTATTTGGAATACGGTAGTGTAAATGGCAAAATTATAAATGTAAGTACGATTGAAGCGTTTTCCAAAGCAAATGTATTGGATGTTAAGTGCGGATACGGCAATTCCTATACAGTATATTTGTCGAATTCTTCCGGTGTAAATTTCAGCTCTGTAATTGATGCTGATGGAAACGTTATTATAGCTCCTACAAAAGATATCTCGCTCGGTAAAAAAGTAGAATACAATGATTATGAACTGTATACTTTTTCTGAAAACGGTCTTTGCAAAGCAAAAGATGAAAAAACAGGCTTGTACGGCTATATTGATAAAAACGGTAATTGGGTAATCCAGCCTACATACAGAAGCGTAAGCGATTTTTCCGGCGGTGCTGACGGCGTTGCTATTGTTGATAACAAGGCTATTATTAACTCCAAAGGTGAAGTGGTGTTCTCCTTGAAATCCTGGAGTAACGAAATAGTTTCCAGCCTTTCCGGAAAATATGAGTATAAATCATATTACACATACTATATGACCTTCAATGAAGACGGCACTTTTGAATTTAAAGAAACTTCTTCCTACAGCAGTTCTACATCCAAAGGTAAGTACACAATCAAGGGTTCGGAGATAATTATTTCTGATTACAAATATTTTGGTACATTGTATAGCGAAGGTACATACGATTTCTCTAAAAACGGAAATGTAATTACTATCGGTGACTATACTTGGATATTGTCTGAATAACAAAAACCCTCCTGTTGGCGTCACGCCAACAGGAGGGTTTTTATCTGTTTCTTTTGCTTCGTTATATCTCTCTTGCGGTAAGCTCTATAAGGTACATTATGTCGTCGGGCTGAACTTTTGCTTCGTGAGCCGCCTTATTGCGGTGTATTTCGCCGCATTTGGAGCATTTGTGGAGTATTATATATCCCTTTTTCGGGTCGGTAACAACCTTTACGGGGTGCATAACGCCGTGGCATTCGCAAGCTCTGTCGCCGGGGTTCACGTCTACGTGGAGCGAGCAGAGGCACTTCGGGCAGTGGTTGCGCGAGGTATAGCCCAGGGGCTTTACCTCAAAGCCGCAGTTGGCACAGATAAAGCCGTTATCGTTTTTTGTGAAAAGTTTCTGTTCCATAATTTTTCCTTTATTCAAAAAGCCACCGAGGGTGGCTTTTTGTGTTTTATTCTTTTGTTTCCTTAAGAGCGAGGCCGAGCTCTTCAAGCGCTTTGCCTTCGAAGGGGGCAGGGCAGCCGGACATGATTTCGGAAGCGTTCTGAACCTTCTGGAAAGCAACAACGTCGCGCAGGCTGGGTGCGCCGCACATGATCAGTGCAAGTCTGTCGAGGCCGAGCGCCGCGCCGCCGTGGGGGGGAGCGCCGTAGTTGTACGCATCAACGAGGAAGCCGAATTTTCTTTCGATTTCTTCCTTTTCCATGCCGAGGGAAACGAACATTTTCTGCTGAAGCACGGGGTCTGTGATACGAATGGAGCCGGAGGAGATCTCTACGCCGTTAAGCACGAGGTCGTAGCATTTTGCGCGAACCTTGCCGGGGTCTGTGTCGATATATTCGAGGCATTCGTCAAGCGGCATGGTGAAGGGGTGGTGCATAGCTACCCATGCGCCCGTTTCCTCGTCCTGCTCGAAGAAGGGGAATTCCGTTATCCAAACGAAATTGTACTGTTTTTCGGGAATGATGCCGAGCTGCTTTGCAACGATAAGGCGGAGCGCGCCGAGCGTGGGGAGCGTAACCTTATCTTTATCTGCAACTATAAGCGCAACGTCGCCGCGCTTGCAGTCTATGCGCTCCATAATAGCTTCAAGCTCGCCTTCGCCGAGGAATTTCGCAAAGGAGCAAGTGGGCTTTTCGTCAACGTAGCGAATGTATGCAAGGCCCTTTGCGCCTATACCCTTTGCGTGCTCTGTGAGCTTATCGATTTCTTTTCTTGTAAGCTTCTGTGCGCCGCCCTTTGCTACGATAGCGCGAACACTGCCGCCTGCGGCAACAGCGCCTGCGAACACAGCGAAGGGAGAATTTTTAACGATATCGGAAACGTCCTGAATTTCCATAGCGAAGCGCGTATCGGGCTTATCAGAGCCGAAGCGGCTCATTGCTTCTGCAAATTTGAGGCGCGGAATAGGCTGCTGAAGCTCTACGCCGAGGATTTCCTTGAAGAGGCGAACAACGTAGCCTTCCATCATGTTCATGATGTCTTCCTGGTTAACGAAGGACATTTCAAGGTCTATCTGTGTGAATTCGGGCTGGCGGTCTGCACGCAAGTCTTCATCGCGGAAGCATCGCGCGAGCTGAATGTAGCGGTCGAAGCCCGAAACCATAAGGAGCTGTTTGTATATCTGGGGCGACTGGGGAAGTGCGTAAACACAGCCGTTGTGAATACGGGAGGGCACAACGTAGTCGCGCGCGCCTTCGGGCGTGGGCTTTATCATCATAGGTGTTTCGATTTCGATAAAGTCGTTTTCATAGAAGTAGTCGCGCGTTACCTTTGCGATGTTGTGGCGCACGAGAATGTTCTGCTGAAGGATCTGGCGGCGCAAATCGAGGTAGCGGTATTTGAGCTTGAGCTCGTCGCGCACGTTATCTGCATTTTCGTTGATTTCGAAAGGCGTTGTCTGCGCTTCGCTGAGAATTTTATATTCGTCAACTTCGATTTCGATAAAGCCCGTGGGAATAGTTTCGTTGATAGAGGAACGCTGGCGCACGTTACCATGAGCAACGATAACGTATTCTGCGCGCGTGCTTCTTGCCGCTTCGAAAACCGCTTTATCTGTGTTTTCGTCGAAAGCGAGCTGAACTATACCCGTGCGGTCGCGAAGGTCGATGAAGATAAGGCTGCCGAGGTCACGCACGCGTGCTACCCAGCCCATAACGCACTGGCGCGTGCCAATGTCGCTTTTGCGGAGATTGCCGCAGTAATTTGTTCTTTTGTCTTGTGATGCAAGTGTTGCCATAATTATCTGAGTTCCTTTCATTTAAGGATATTTATTGCTTCTTCGGGGGTGAGTGTTTGCTGTGCGCCCTTTTCGCGCATATTTTTAAGCGAAAGCACGCCGTTCTGCACTTCCGTTTCGCCTATAATTGCGGCGTAGGGTATGCCGAGCCTGTCGGCGTATTTCATTTTCTGCTTCATGCCCTTTTCGTAAAGGTAAACGTCTGTTGCAATGCCTGCCGCGCGGAATTTTGCTGCCGTGGAAAGGGAGAAGGGCAGTGCGTCTTTATCCATAGGTATAACGAGCACCTTTGCAAGGCTTGCGTTTTCCGCAGAGATAATGCCTGCGTCGAGAAGCTGAGAGAAAAGGCGGGTAAGACCGATGGAAATTCCTATGCCGGGCATTTTCTTATCGGTATAGAAGCCCGTGAGGTTTTCGTAGCGGCCGCCCGAGCAAACGCTGCCGAGCTTTTTATAGTCGTTGAGCATCGTTTCATAAACCGTGCCCGTGTAGTAATCGAGCCCGCGGGCGATGGTGAGGTCGATGGCGAAATTTTCTTCGGGAATTTCAAAGCCGCGCATATAGCGCACAACTTCGGAAAGCTCGTAAACGCCCTGCGTGAACGTGCTGTCTTCTATGCCGAGCGCGGCAAGGCGGGAGAGTATTTCGTCTGTAGTGCCGGAAATTTCAACGAAGGCGAGTATTTTTGCTATTGTCTCTTCGTCTGCGCCGAGCTCGCAAAGCTCCTTGCGCACACCGTCTGCTCCGATTTTTTCGAGCTTGTCTATAACGCGAAGCACGTCTGTTATCTTATCGGCAAGGCCTATGGAGGAAAAGAAGCCGCCGAGAATTTTGCGGTTGTTGAGGCGAATGGTGAAAGCGCCGATGTTAAGCGTTTTGAAAACGTCGCAAATAACTGCGGGTATTTCCGCATCGTAAACGAGAGGGAGCTCGTCTGCGCCGATGATATCTATATCACACTGGTAAAATTCGCGGAAGCGGCCCTTCTGGGGGCGTTCGCCGCGGAATACCTTGCTCATCTGGTATCGTTTAAAGGGGAAAACTAGGTTCGGTTCGTGCATGGCGGCATAGCGCGCGAGCGGAACCGTAAGGTCGAAGCGAAGGGAAAGGTCGTTATCGCCTTTATTGAAGCGGTAGATCTGCTTTTCCGTTTCGCCGCCCGCTTTGGCAAGCAAAACCTCGGAAAGCTCTATCGTAGGCGTGTCGATCGGCAAAAAGCCGTATTTTTCATATACGCTTCTGATTTTATCGTAAATGCTGTTGAAAAGAATTTGTTCTTTCGGTAAAAGCTCCGCAAAGCCTTGGAGTATGCGGGGCGTTACTTTGTCGGACATAGTGACCTCCGAATAAAATTGAAATTATTATATTTAATATATTGTATCATAATAATTTAAAATTTTCAATATTTAAATAAGGTAATCTTGACTAATTTTTCAATGAATGTTATACTTTTAATTAGAGAATATTATGTTTTTGAGCAAGATTTGGCGGTTATTCCGCCGCATAGGCGAAAAATTCGGAAAGCAGGTGGAAAAATGGGTGAAATAAAAAACGGGGCGCTTGCCCCCGTAACGCGGCTCTACGGCGTGGGCGAAAAGCGCGCGGCGAGCTTTGCAAAGCTTGGCGTAGCTACCGTAGGCGAGCTTATATACCATTTCCCGCGCGGATATGAAAACCGCGGCAACGTGAAAAATATAGACCAGGCAGAGGACGGCGAGCTTTGCGCGCTTATTCTTTGCGTGGCGGGCGCGGCGAAAACCGCAATGATTCGCCGCGGCATGACGCTTACGAAGGTTGCCGCCGTTGACGATACGGGTAAATGCAACATCACGTTTTTTAACCAACCCTACGTACGCGACGTGCTGCGCGAGGGGGCGTATTTCCGCTTCTACGGCAGGGTGGAGAAAAAGGGGAAGGTAGCCGCCATGGCGTCGCCCGCATTCGAGCCCGTTGTGCCGCAGAAGCCGCTTCGCGCGCTCGTGCCCGTTTACCCGCTTGCCGCAGGGCTTTCGCAGAAGTTTATGGCAAGCGCCGTGAAGGATGCGCTTTCGCTCGCCTTTTCGGGCGAGAGCGCCGTGCGCGAATACCTGCCGACGGAAACGAGAAAAAAATATGAGCTTGCGGAGCTTTCCTATGCACTGCGCAACATTCACGAGCCGCAAACGGTGGCAGACGCGGAGCGCGCCAAAAAACGCCTTGCCTTCGATGAAATTTACCTTTTCGCGCTGAGTATGCTGCGCGAGGGGAAAAAGGAAAAAGCGCCCAGCCGCTTTGCTTTTCCCAAGCCAAACCGTGCGGCGTTTCTTTCGCGCTTTCCGTATGAGCCCACTGGTGCGCAGAAGCGCACGTTTGACGAGCTTGATGCAGATATGACAAGCGGTAAGCGTATGCACCGCCTGCTTACGGGCGACGTTGGCTCGGGCAAAACGCTTTGCGCCGAATACGCCGTTTACGCGGCCGTAAGCGCTGGCGCTCAGGCGGCGGTGATGACGCCTACTGAAATACTCGCTCGCCAGCACTTTGAAAGCTTTGCGCCCGTTTTTGAAAAGATGGGCTACGGCGTAGAGCTGCTGATAGGCGCTATGACGGCGGCGCAAAAGCGCAAGGCTTGCGAACGCCTGCGCTTCGGCATTTCGCAAATAGTTATAGGCACGCACGCGCTTATAGAGGACACTGTGGAATTCCGCGAGCTTGGCTTGGTTATTATTGACGAACAGCACCGCTTCGGCGCCGCCCAGCGCGCCCGCCTTGCAGAAAAGAGCGAGGGCTGCCACGTGCTTTCCATGAGCGCAACGCCAATACCGCGCACGCTCGCCTTCGTGCTTTACGGCGATTTCGACCTTTCCACGCTCGACGAAATGCCCCCCGGCAGAAAAACGGTGGACACGTTCGTGGTAGACGGCACCTACCGCGAGCGCCTTTACGCGTTCATGCGTAAAAACGTGGAGGAGGGCGGCCAGGTTTACGTGGTTTGCCCCTCTGTAGAGGAGCAAAAGGAAATGCTGGAAAGCGAAAGCGGCGAAAAGCTTGATGTTTCCGAGCTTTATACGTTTGGCTGCGAGGAGGAAAAGCCAAAGCTTTTTGCGGCGGTGGACTACGCGAAAAAGCTTGCCGAGGAAATCTTTCCCGATATTTCCGTGGGCTTTGTTCACGGCAAGATGAAGAGCGCCGAAAAGGAAAAAGCGATGAGCGCCTTTGCACGAGGGGAAATGAAAATACTTGTTTCCACCACGGTTATAGAGGTCGGCGTGAACGTGCCCGCCGCAACGCTTATGGTTGTGGAAAACGCAGATATGTTTGGCTTGGCGGCGCTTCACCAGCTGCGCGGGCGCGTGGGCAGGGGCGAAAAGAAATCGCACTGCGTGCTCGTTTCGGAAAGCAAGAGTGAAACGGCGCGCACAAGGCTGAAAATACTTAAAGACCACCACGACGGCTATAAGATAGCCGAGCTTGACCTTTCCATGCGCGGCCCCGGCGACTTTATAGCGGAGCGCGGCGGCTATGTGCGCCAGAGCGGCGAGGTAAGCTTCCGACTTGCCACACTTTCGGGCGATAGCAAAATGCTATACGACGCCTTCGAGGCGGCAAGAGAAACATATGCGCGCGATGCGGGGCTGGATTTACCCGAAAACGCGCTTCTTAAAGAAAAACTGAACGGACAAAGAGAGAGAGGGAACGACTTATGATAGAAATTTACACTCTGGTAGAAAAAATATATGGTGCTTCAGGTGCTTTGAAAAGCCAAAAAAGCTCCTCTCTTATTTGGAAAAAGAACCGTGAAAAATGGTTTGAGGAGCTGGAAAAGCTGCGCACAGACGTTTTTGAGCTTGAAGAAATTCTGGATTATTCGTATTCCGAGGAGCATTTCGGGCTTATAAAGGATATGAAAGATATCATAGACGCTTGTGAAGAGGCTTTGCGCCAGAAAAGGTACGGCTACAAGGCGAAATGCACAAACTATATGCAAGCCTTCCACAGCCTTCCGCGCGCATTTTTCTCGCCCGAAAATTATAAGTGCGCAAGCGTTACCGAAGCGCGCGGATATGCCGAATTCTGGCTTCGCATATGCGAAAAATAAAATCGTTATACAGTAAAAAAACTCCACGCAAGTGGAGTTTTTTGCTACCCTTTTAAGGGAATATTACCTTGATATTTCCGCTGACCGTGGTGATTTTGCAGGGGGCGCCGTTTACGTTTTCGGGCGCGCTTATGCTGCCGCTTGTGCTTTTTGCGCTCACGTTCTTTTCTGAAAGAAGCCCGCAATAAACACCGCCGCTTGTGCTTCTTATTTCGAGCGAAGCGGCGTCGAAGCGCTCCAGCTTTATTCTGCCGCTTACTGTTTTGGCGTAGAAATTACCTTTTGCAAGCGTGTCTTTTACGTAAACGCCGCCGCTTGTGGAGCTTACGGTGAGATTTGCGGCAGAAGCGCTCTCCAGCGCTATTTCTCCGCTTACGGTTTTTATGCTTATGTCCGATGCGGAATTCACGCCCTTGATATCTATGCTGCCGCTTGTACTGCTTGCGCCAAGGCTGCCTTTTACGTCGGAGTAAATATCTATTTCTCCGCTTGTGCTGCTTACACGTGCGCTTTCAAATGTGAAGCCCGAGGGCAGCGTAATATTTCCGCTTACCGTTTTGAGCGTGAGCGCGGAATATTCGTTTTGCGGCAGGTATACCGTGAGCGATATATTGCCGAAGGGGCCGAACTGTATGCGCTCGTACCACCTGCGCGCGTCGACCCTGGTTATTTTAAGCTCGCCGTTTTCTACCGTTATTTTGTTATAGATGCTTTTGCTTTCTGTTGCCTCTATTTTACATTTACCGTCCTTTGAGGGGAGAAGCTTTACGTCGCTTTCTATTTCGCTTATATTAATGCTTTCAAAGCTTTCTGCTATTTCATACGTGTTTTTTTCAAATTTTATGCTGTTCATATTCATCACTCCGAAAATATCGCCCGAAAATGCAAGCGCACATATGCATATTACAAGCCCAAGTGCCATGCAAATACCGCTTACCGTAATTATTAATTTTTTGGTTTTACTCATTTTTCTTCCGCCTTTCCTTTGAAAATACGCGCTATACCCTTGGCAATAGCGGCGCTTAATTTTACAACAAGCCCTGCCGCTTTATTGCAAGCGAAGAAGAGAAGCACGGCAAAGCCCGCAAAAAACAGGGTAAAGCCTATATAATAGAGCATAGTGACAAAATTGCTTGCGTAAGCCGAAAGCACGGCTACCCATATGCCGCCGAGCGCCGCCGCACCAATGGAAAACACCACCGCATAAAGCGCCGCAACTACAGACCATATTACGATATAAACGGCAAAAACCACTATTGCCGCCGCCAGCAAGAGCGATGCCCATATCGGTGCGCCGAGTATAAGAAGCACTATTTCCAAGGCAGAAAGCGAGCGCTTTTCTTTTTTTGCGCGCTCTTTTTTTGGCGTTTCCGCCAAAATTTGCGCTATGATATCGTTTAAATCGCCCATAGCCGCCACGGCTTCTTCCTCCGGCTGACCGCTTTCCATACGGTCTTCTATCATTTCTGTGTAATATTCCAAGGATTTTTCTCTGTCGCTTGCCGCAAGGGTGGAAAGCCCCTTTTCAAGCGCGGCAAGAAATTCTTTTTTACCGGTCATTGTTTTCACCTCTTGTTACAAACCTGTAAATTGCCATTATTTCCTTCCATTCTTCTGTGAAGGTTTCTATACGCTCAAGCCCCGAAGCGGTTATGCTGTAATATTTTCTGAGCCTTCCGCCGTGCTCTGCTGTGCGCACGGTAAGATACTCCGCCGCCTCCAGCCTGCGCAGAATGGGGTAGAGAGTAGATTCCGATATTTCCACGTATGGCTTTATGTCTTTTATGATTTTATACCCGTAAGAGGGCTCGTTTTTTATTGCGGATAAAACGCAAACGTCCAATAAGCCCCTTTTTAACTGAATATCCATACAATACCTCCTTGTGTATAATACTATACCACGCATAGTATACTTTGTCAAGAAAAAATTGAAATTTTATGTATGCCGCAAAAGAAAACGGCGGTGTGCCGCCGTTTTAAATATGTGTTTTAATTCTCTCTTTGGCTTTCTTTTGCCTGCTTTTCCGTT
>JAFTNI010000018.1 GCA_017451975.1 Clostridia bacterium | reverse complement strand
GGGACCGCTTGCGGTGGATGAGGTGTTCTTTCGTATTATTGCAAAAGTGAAAAATTTAATTTATAAGCGATGGTACACCTCATCAGTCACCTGTGGTGACAGCTTCCCCTAATGAGAGGGGAAGCCTATTTTACCCCTCATGAATGAGGGGCAGGGGTGTTGAGGTGCGATTTATCGCACTTTTTTTATGGAAAGTGACTTTGAAACAGGGCTTTATTTACCGCGTGCTTTTTATTTCCATTCGGGAATTTTGGAAAGCTCATCGTACATAAGAAGAAAGCTTTCGTGCCTTTCCTTGGCGATTTCGCCGCGTTTCACGGCTTCTATAACGCCGCAGTCGCCGTCCTTTGTGTGCGTGCAGTCGCGCCAGCGGCAGTTGGCTGTGTGCTCTGCAAACTCCGGGAAGGTTGCGGCGAGGTCCTTTTTGCGGAAGCCCGCCACGGCGGAAAACTCCAGCATGGAAAAGCCGGGTGTGTCTGCCACGAAAACAGTTTCTCCCTCTGAAAATGTGAAGGGGAAAAGCTCTACTGTGCGCGTGGTCTGCTTACCGCGGCTTATTTTTTCGGAAAGCTCGCCTGTTTTCAGCGAAAGCTCGGGGAAAAGCGCGTTCATTATAGAGGATTTGCCTATGCCGGAAGCGCCCGCGAAAGCGTAAATCTTGCCGCTTCCGCCGCCTACGATGTATTCGCGCACGTGCTCTACGCCGCTTCCGTCACGCGAGGAGGTTACGAAAACGGGGTAGCCCGCTTTTTTGTAGATTTCCTCGTATTTTGCGGCGAGGTCGCCCGAAAGGTCGCTTTTCGTTATAACCACGGCGGTTTTTATGCCTGCGGCGGCTGCAACGGAAAGCAGCTTATCTATGCCGAGTATATTTGGCACGGGGTCTATTGCCGCAAACGAAACGAAGAGCGTATCTACGTTTGCAAGCGGCGGGCGCACGAGCGAATTCCTGCGCTCGCAAATTTTATCTATCATAAATGAATCTTTTTCCTTGCGCAAAAGCACTGTGTCGCCGGCGAGGGGGGAGCTTTTTTCATAGCGGAAAGCGCCGCGTGCGCGGGCGCGCACGCGTTCTCCGCTTGGCTTGCGGACGGTGTAAAGACCGCCCACGCAGGAGATTATTGTACCGTAATCTTTATTTTCCGTCATAGAACAACCTGTTTTAAATATAGCAGAAGGTTTTCTGCCTCGTTGTGGCTTACCGTATATATGCTGTATGCGCTTTCTTCCATATTGCCCATAGAGCCCATAAGCGAAAGCGTTACTGCAATGGCGATAAGCAGGCAGATGATAATAATTATAAGCGTAGCCGTTGAGGAAAGCGGTTTTTTCTTGCGCTTCGTGCCCTGTGCGTGCGTTTGCGCGGGCTTAGGCTGCGCGGGACGCGCCGTGCTTTGTGTTGTATGGCCGTGAGGTGTGCCCTGTGTACCCGGTGTGCGCGGGCGCGGCGGTGGCTCGGAAACTATTTTTCTTTTTTCCGTAGGTATAGTAGGTTCTGTCAGCTTCGAAGTTTTTACGTCGGGCGGGGAAGAGGCAGAGCTGTGCTTCGGTGTGCGCACGGGGTGCTTCGGCTGTGTTACGGGCGGGCGCTCGTCCACGTCGTAAGCAGATTTCGGCTTTTCCTCGCCGCCGCTGTGAACGGTGGTTTTCTTTATTGTTGTTTCGCTCGTGGGCGTGCGCTGTGCGGGCTTAGGTATGGTGAAAACTGTGTTTTCGTCCATCTTCAGCCTGCGCAGGTGGCGAAGCATCTGCGCCGCGCTCTGGTAGCGGTTTTTTGGGTTCTTTTCCATAGCGCAGAGTATGATCTGCTCAAGCCCTGCGGGAATAGTGGATACCAGCTTCGTGGGAGGTACGGGGGGCGTGTTCATGTGCTTCATTATAACGGCTATGGGTGTGTCTGCCGTGAAGGGCATCTGACCCGTTACCATTTCGTAGAGCATAACGCCGAGCGAGTAAATGTCGCTGCGTGCGTCGATCTTTCGGCTGCTCGCCTGCTCGGGGCTGATATAGTAAACCGTGCCTATGGCTTTATCCACCATTGTGAGCGATTCCGAGTTGGGCATTTTCGCAATGCCGAAGTCGGTAACCTTCACCTTGCCGCCCTGCATTATCATAATGTTCTGCGGCTTGATATCGCGGTGAATTATGCCTTTTGTGTGCGCGTTATCGAGCGCGAGCGCTATCTGCTCGGTAAACTCCACCGCCTCGCGCCATTCAAGAGGGCGCTTGTAGTTCATGAATTTACGAAGCGTTACGCCGTTTATATATTCCATTACGATATATTTATACTTCGTTTTTACAGATATATCGTGGATTTTTACTATATTTGGGTGATTTAAAAGCTCCAATGATTTGGATTCGTTTATAAAGCGTTTTACAGCGCGGTTATCGTCGGAAAACTTTTCTTTAAGAAGTTTAAGCGCAACTTTGCCGCCTGTTTGCTCATCTGTCGCTTCATAAACGAAAGCCATTCCGCCTATGCCGACAACGCGCTCTATTTTATAGCGGCCGTCGAACGTGGCGCCTACAAACTGTTTGGAATCGTCCATGTTAAACTCCTTTCTTTAAAATCTTGCCAGCAAAACCGTTATATTATCGCTTCCGCCCGATTTGTTGGCGAAGGAAACGAGCGTTTCCACCTTTTTTTCCAGCTCCTCCTGCGGTGTGGGGCGAACCTTTTCGCGGCTCTGGAAAAGAAGCTCGAAAAGAATTTTGTTATCAAGGTAGTTCGTAAGCCCGTCTGTACAGAGGAGTATGTAGCCGCTGCCCCATTTGCGAAGGTTGATGTTGAAGAAATCGACTTCCGTGCGGGATGCAACGCCGATGGCGCGCGTTATAACGTTTTTGCGGGGGTTGTTTTTTGCTTCCTCGGGGGTAATCTGCCCCGTCTGGATAAGAAACTGAACGAATGAATGATCGCGCGTGATCTGCTTTGCTTCGTGCCTTGTTACAAGGTAGAGGCGGCTATCGCCTATGTTCACGGCGTAGAGCATACCGCGCGAAACTATTGCCGCCACGAGCGTCGTGCCCATGCCCTTGAACTCTTCGTGGTTCTGGGCGAGCTTATATACGCTTTCGTTTGCCTCTTTGACGGCGGCAACCAAAGTGCTTTTTATACTATCAGAGCGAATAACGGGGTCATCTGCCGTGCAGGGGCGCGAGGAAACGACGGCGCAGAATGCCTCCATGGCGGTTTTGGAAGCGGTATCGCCCGCTTTGTGGCCGCCCATGCCGTCGCAAACGATGAGCAAAAGCGCATCGCCGTCCCAAATAGGCATGGCACCGTAAATATCCTGGTTAATTTTGCGGCGCATACCAACGTCGCTTTTTCCGCAATAGAGCAACATAAAAATTTTGTCCTTTCATGTTTATAAGAATAAGATGGTGCAAAGGAACAAGGGGAAATTAATAATATTCGGTAGGGGAGGTAGCTTCTTCCTGAAAACCTTACCCCTCCGCTTTTTTTGCGCGGAGCTGACCGCAGGAAGCATCTATATCCGAGCCGAGGTGGCGGCGCACCGTTGCCACGATGTGGTTTTTCTCCAGCACCGCGATAAATTTCTTTATGCCGTCCTTCGAGCTTGGCGTAAAGCCGCGCTCCTTAACCGCATTCACGGGAATGAGGTTAACGTGAATGGGCATATTTTTGCAATATTTACGAAGCACCGCCGCAAGCTCGCGCGCGGTTTCTTCGTTATCGTTTTTGCCGTTTATGAGTGTATATTCAAAGGAAATTCTTCTGCCCGTAGCCGCAAAGTAATCGTTGCAGGCGGTTAGCAGAGCTTCTACGTTCCAGCGCTTGTTTACGGGCATGAGCGAGGAGCGCGTTTCGTCGTTTGCCGCGTGGAGCGAAATGGAAAGCGTTATGGGCAACTCCTCTTTTGCAAGGTCATATATGCGCGGCACTATTCCGCAGGTGGAAAGGGAAATGTGGCGCAGGCCTATATTAAGCCCCTTTTCGCTGTTTACAAGGCGAAGGAATTTTATAACGTTATCGTAGTTATCAAGCGGCTCGCCTATGCCCATAAGCACGATGCCGTCTATGCGCTCGCCTATATCCTTCTGCGTTTGAATAACCTGGGAAAGCATTTCCGAGGGCAAAAGCTTGCGCGAAAGCCCACCGAGGGTAGAGGCGCAGAAGGCGCAGCCCATGGGGCAGCCCGCCTCGGAGGAAATGCAAATGGTGTTGCCGTGGTGGTAGCGCATTATAACGCTTTCTATTTTCTCGCCGTCGTGCATTTCATAGAGATATTTTGCCGTTCCGTCCTTGGAAACGAGCTTTTCCACCTGCTTTGCAGTGGCGAGGAAGGCTTTTTCGTTTAATTTTTCAATAAGCGTTTTCGGTATGTTGTTCATTTCCTCAAAAGAGGATGCGCCGCGCATAAGGAACGTATAAACCTGGTCGGCGCGGTATTTCGGCTCGCCGAGCTCTGCCATAAATTCGCGCAGCTCCGCGTGCGAAAGGCTTAGGATATCTGTTTTGTTTTCCATGGTAAAATACCTTTTTGTTTGTAGATTTGACTTTTGGGTATATTCAAGCCTCTCACTCCGGGAGAGGTGGCGCGATTGCGCGACGGAGAGGTCTTTATCATAAATCGAATTTTTGTGTACATAGCCCTCTCGGCAAGCTTCGCTGGCAGCTCCCCCAAAGTGGGAGCCTTGTGGTTAGTAAATGCGCAAGCATTACGTAGTATTTATTGCATTGCAAACAATGATTTATTATTTTCTCGTCAGCTTCGCTATAAAGAAGCCGTCGGTTTTGTGAATGTGGGGGAAAAGCTCCTTCATGCCCTCGCTTGCTTCGAGCGCGCCTACCTTGAAGGGCACGAGCGCGAAATCTTCGTTTTCGGCAAGGAATGCTTCCACAATTTCTTTGTTTTCCTTGGGGTTGAGCGTACAGGTGGAGTAAACGAGCGTGCCGCCCTTTTTCAGGTGGCGCGCGCTTTCGCGCAGTATCTGCGCCTGAATTTCGGGAAGTCTTTCAATATCCTCTTCCTTTTTGCGGCGTATATCGGGCTTCTTTGCTATAACGCCCAAGCCCGAGCAGGGAACGTCGCAAAGTATGCGGTCAAATTCGCCGCATTCCGTGTCTTCCTTCGCCGCGTTGCGCTCGCGCGTTTCTATTATCGTTATGCCAAGCCCTGCCGCACCGCGCTCTATAAGCGAAAGCTTGTTTTTGTGCAGGTCGCAGGAAAAAAGCTCGCCGCGGTTCTCCATACACATCGCTATTGCAAAGCTTTTTCCGCCGGGGCAGGCGCAAGCGTCCAGCACGCGCTCGCCTGCGCGGGCGCCGAGCACCTCTGCGCATATCTGCGAAGCTTCATCCTGCACGAAAAATTTGCCTTCAAATGGGAGCAGGCTTTCGTACGGGGTGGAGGCGCGCAGGCGCAAGCCGTGGGGTGCGCTCTTTGTGGGCGCGCTTTCTATGCCTGCGGCAAGAAGCTCTTCGGCAAGCTCCTCGCGCGTGTTCACGAGCGTGTTTGCGTGCAAGGTCATGGGCGGTACGCGATTCATCGCCTCGAAGATGCTTTCCGCCTTCGTTTTGCCATAGCCCTTTGCAAAAAGGCGGCAAAGCCACTCGGGCATGGAATATTTAACGGAAAGGTATTTTATAAAGCTCTTTTTTGCATCTGGCAGGGTAAGCTTTTCCTTTTCGCGGATAAAGCCGCGCAAAACCGCGTTTATAAAGCCGTCGCTGTTTTTCTTCGCCCAGAAGCGGCGCGCAAGGTTAACGCTTTCGTTAACTGCGGCGCTTTCGGGCACTTTGTCCATATAAATAAGCTGGTAAAGCCCCATACGCAGGATTACGAGCACGTTTGTGTCGATTTCCTCCACGGGGCGCTCGGAAAGCTTCGAAATAAAGTAATCGAGCGTGATGCTGCGCTCTATAACGCCGTAGAAGAGCGCGGTGAAGAACGAGCGTTCAACGCCCGTAAGATTATATTTTTTTATAGTGCCGTCAAGCTCTATGTTGGAGTAGGAGGCGTTGTTTTCGTACCTCAAAAGCGCGGTGTAAGCCGCTTCTCGTGCGTTCATAGTTTGTCCTTTATATTATAATTTTGATATATTATTGTAGGGACCGTCGGGGACGCCGATCCCTACGCAGATTTGTGTTGCTATGCCTTATTAAAACTCAAATACGTCGCCTTCGGCGGCACCTCTGCCGCGAACGAAGTCGCCTGCGGACATTTCCTTTTTTCCCTCGGGAATAAGGCGCTCGAGGCTCAGCACACCCGCGCCCGTGGCAACGAGCAGCTTGCCCGCGCCCTTCGGGGAAACGGAAACAACCGTGCCGGGGGCTTTATCCGTCGTTTCTCCCGTAACCGTAACCTTTACGAATTTAACGCTCTTGCCCTTGATGCGCGCAAATGCATAGGGTGCGGGAGCGAGCGCGCGAACCTGGTTTTTAATTTCCTCCGCGCTTTTTGCGAAGTTTATTTTGCTATCTTCTTTTTCTATCTTTGCGGCGTAGCTTGAAAGCGCGTCGTCTTGCTTTACTCTTTCGCTCGGCGTGCCGTTTTCGAAGTTTTCAAGCTCGCGAAGCATCATTTTTGCGCCGAGCACGGCAAGAGCCGCTTCTGCTTCGCCTTTATTTTCTTCTGTGAAGGAAAGGCTTTCGTGCGAGAGCATATCGCCCGTATCAAGCCCCTTTTCCATATACATTATGGTAACGCCCAGCTCTTTTTTGCCGTCCATAATAGCTCTTGCAATAGGGGCGGCGCCGCGGTATTCGGGAAGGAGAGAAGCGTGAATATTAACACAGCCGTGGGCGGGGTAATTCAGCACGTATTCGGGCAGAATTTTGCCGTATGCCGCAACGACTATAACGTCGGGCGCGAGGCTTTCGAGCGTTCCCTTGAAATTTTCTTCCTTGAGGTTCTGCGGCTGGTAAACGGGCAGCCCAAGCTCCAGCGCCGCAACCTTAACGGGCGGGGGCGTGAGCGCGTGGCCGCGGTTTTTCGGCATATCTATGCGCGTTACTACGCCCACAACGTTTTCTTTATATTTTTCGTGGATCGCGCGAAGCGCAGTAACTGCGAAATCGGGCGTTCCCATAAAAAGTATCTTCATTATTCTGCGTCACTCTCCATATAAGCTTTAAGCTCTTCTTCTGTGAGCATTCTGTCTGCCACGTCTGTGTAAAGAATGCCGTCAAGATGAGCTATTTCATGGCAGAAGCAACGGGCGAGCAAGCCCGTGCCCTCGTAAAACTTTTCTTCGCCGAACCTGTCGAGCGCTTTAACGCGCACGTAATCGGGGCGGGTAACTATGCCCGTTCTGCCGGGCACGGAAAGGCAACCCTCGTAGCCCGTCTGGCTGCCTGTCTGCTCTATTATAACGGGGTTGATAAGCTCTATAACATTGCCTTCTTCAACCTCCACAACGGCTATGCGGCGGAGCACGCCAACCTGGGGGCCCGCAAGGCCAACGCCGTTTGCCTTACGCATTGTTTCTAGCATATCGTCGAGAAGCGTAAGCGTTCTTTGCGTAATTTCCGACACAGGGCGGCATTTCTTACGCAAATTGGGTTCATTATCTTTTAAAATTCTGAGTCTTGCCATAATTAACTCCTATATAGCTTTTCGGGAAAAGCTATATAAAAGCTTTTTCCGTATTTTTAAGGTAACAAAAATTGCTCCCGCAATTTTTGAAATTTATTGTTTTCACGCTTTTCTTTATCCGAAAGAAAAGCGTTGCAAAAGAAGCGGAAAAACGTGCCGTTTTATCGCTTCGTCAGTGCTATGTTAAATAGAAACTTCTTGCGCCTCCCCGAGTTGAAATTTTGCTAAGGCAAAATTTACTCGGAACCACGGCGCATTTTCGCGATTTGCCGATTTTTCGCTCTCTGCAAAATGGTACGCGACAATAATTAAAACCTTCGCGCCTATAGCGCGTTCGCAGACCTTAAAAAATCTGTGAAGCAATATTTCGCCTCGCGGTTCCGCCGAATGTTTGCGAAGCATGAGCAAACATCACGGGCGGGGAGAGGCGTGTTCTTTCGGGATTTTGCTCGCACTGACAAAGCCGATAAATCCTGCAAGGATTTTTGCCTCTTTTTGTAACTTTTTCTCTCAAAGAGAAAAAGTTTTCTATATATTTGAGGGATTTATATCTATAGAAATCCCTATTTTTCCGCTTGCGGTTTTGCCGTGACGCCGCAGCATAAGCGCAAAAAGCTCGCGCGTGCGCGCATTGTTTTTGTGCTTTACAATAAGCTGCTTGCGGAATTTGCCGCCTATTTTGTAAACGGGTGCGTCAAACGGGCCGAATATCATAAGCGGTATATCGGGAAAATCGTTTTTGTGCGTTTCGCGTAAATCCTTGCCGAAATCCTCGGAAAAGGTAGCAAGGCTTGCTTCCTCTGCGGAAGAAAGGCTTATAAGCGCAACGTCGCAAAACGGCGGAAAAACGAAATTTTTTCGCATAACTATCTCGCTTTCATAGAACTTTTCAAAGTTCTGCTCTGCGGAAAGAAGCAGGGTTTCGTTTTCGGGGTTGCGCGTTTGTATAATGGCCCTGCCCGCGTGCTCGCCTCTGCCGGCTCTGCCCACGACCTGAGTCACCACGGAAAACGTGCGCTCGCCCGAGTGAAAATCGTTCATGAAAAGCGAATTGTCGGCGTTGACAACGCCAACGAGGGTAACTCGGGGGAAGTTGTGCCCCTTTGTAACCATCTGTGTGCCGACGAGAATATCTGCCCCGCCCTCGCGGAAATCGGCAAGTATTTTATCTTGCGAAAATTTCGTTCGCGTCGTGTCGGCATCGAGCCTTAGTATGCGCGCCGAGGGGAAGCGCCTGTGCAGCTCCTCTTCTATCTTCTGCGTGCCGAAGCCGCCGCCCGCAATATGCTCGCTTCCGCAAGCGGGGCAAAGGCGCGGTGTGGGAAGGCGTGTGCCGCAATAGTGGCACTGAAGGTAGCTGGAGTTGCTTTTTTTATATACGTGATAAGTCATCGTAACAGAGCAATGCGGGCAAAGCACCGCTTCGCCGCAAGCGTGGCAGGAAAAATAGCTGTTATATCCGCGGCGGTTCAGGAAGAGTATAGATTGAAAGCCGCGCTCGAGGTTTTCTTCCAGCGCCACGGCAAGCTCACTTCCTATATTTTCATCGCTTGTTTCTATAAGGTTTTCGCGCAGGTCGGAAATAAGCACGCGCGGCATGGTTGCCTTGCCGTAGCGAGAGGAAAGCTTCACAAGCGAATAATTTCCGTTTTTCGCGCGGTAGTAAGTTTCCACGCTCGGCGTGGCGCTTGCCGGCACGAAAAGCGCGCCGTGCTCTGCGCAAAGGAACCTTGCAACGTCGCGCGAGTGGTATTTCGGTGCCATATCCGATTTATAAGTGTGCTCCTGCTCCTCGTCTATGACGATAAGACCAAGGTTTTCAAACGGCGCGAAAAGCGCGCTGCGCGTACCGAGCGCAACGTCTACCTCTCCGCGCATAATGCGCTTGAAGGTGTCTGCCTTCTCGCCGTCGGAAAGCGAGGAGTGCATAACGGCGAGGCGCTCGCCAAACCTGCTCGCGAAAAGCGAAACAGATTGCCACGTAAGCGCTATTTCGGGCACTAGCACTATTGCCTGGCGCCCTTTTTTTACTATATCCTCGCAAAGCTCCAGAATAACGCTTGTTTTGCCGGAACCCGTAACGCCGTAGAGCAACGCCGCGTGCGGCTTGCCGTCGGCAAGGGCGAGCAGCTTTTCTTTTGCCGCCGCCTGCTCGGGCGAAAGCGTGGGGCGCTCGGAGGTTTTTGGTATATCTTTATATGGGTTGCGTATAAGCTCGTGTTTTTCGGTGCGTATAAGCCCCTTTTTTTCCACGGCAGATATCTGAGAAGGCGTAAAGCCTTCTGCCAGAAGTGTTTTCTTTTCTATAACACCGCATTCGCAAACGTAGCAGTAAAGGTCTACGTGCGCCTGCGGCGTGCGCGGACGCTCCAGCACGGCCGCATCGGCATCCTCGCGCGGGTATACAAGCGTTAAGTGCGCGCCGCCTGAAAGCGTGGGGCGGGCTTGCTTTTCTATAAGCCCCTCTGCACAAAGGCGGTTTATAACGTCGGCTGTAACGCCCGTGTCGCGCATGAGCCTTTCGCGCGAAAGCGCGCCGTGCTCCGCTATGTAGGCAAGCACTGCGGCGTGCCTTTTTGCATATGATGTTTTGGGCGCATCCTCGCAAACGGCAAAATATTCGTTTGCGTGGGGTATAAGGTCGGCGGGCACGAGCCGCTTCACCGCATCGCCAAAAGAACAGAATGTGCGCCCGCACAGAAATTCTGCAAGGCGCAGCATTTTTTCCGTAAGACGGATGCCGTCTGTGTAAACCTTGAAAACGGGCTTGATTTTACTGTAATCTACCGTTTTCGAAAGTGTTACCGCCACGGCGGGGATTTTTTTGTTGCCAAAGCCGAAAGGCACGAGCAAAAACTCCCCTCGTGAAACCTCGGGCATACCCGGGGGAATATAGTAGGTATACTCTATATCCGCGTGGTAGGGAATATCCAGCACGCGAACCCCGACCGTTCTCATATGCGCTTCCATTATTCGAGCGTTTCTTCTTTTGCTTCTTCAGCTGCTTCTTCCGCGTTTTCGTCCTCTTCCTTTACGGGGTCGAGAACTATTTCAAATTCGCCGTCGGCGAGCGCCTGAACGGCGTTTTCCACAGCTTTTTTATCGCGGATATTGCCCTTTATGAGTGTGGCGAGGTTTTTATCTGTTTCGCCGTTGCGGATCATTGTTTCCGCACGTTCACGCTGAGCGCAATATTCGTCGGTGATAACTCTTGCAACCTTGCTTGTTGCGATAACGAGTTCGTAGCGGTTGATTTCTCCGCCGTTTGTAAGCTGGTCGATAGACGGTTTGATCATCATGGCTGATGTTCCTCCTGAAAATTTTATATGTGTTTATGTATTGATTTTGCGGGGCGTAGGGGGCGTCGCCCCTACTGTAACGTAAACCTTTAAGTAAAACAATTCGGTAGTGGCGAACTGTGTTCGCCCGAGGGCGTTCACAGAACGCCCCTACGAAATTTTGTTGTATCTTATATGGGATTTAGGATATTTATTCATCGAAGTTTTTTGCAAGC
>JAFTNI010000179.1 GCA_017451975.1 Clostridia bacterium | reverse complement strand
TACGGAGGATAACAAGAGCGTTACTCAGATAGGCGGCGAGGATTGGCACTTCCGTTACGTTGGCGTTGCACACGCAACGTACATGGTAGAGCATGACCTTTGCCTTGAAGAATACATCTCCTTCCTCAAAGAAAAACACACGTACGGCGTAAATAAACCCCTCAACTATTCCGCAGAAGGCACGAACTACACAATCTACTACTTCCCCGCAAGCGTTGAAAAAGACAGCACGGATATTTACGTTCCCGCATCTGGTCACTATGAAATTTCCGGTAACAACATAGATGGATTTATAGTAACGGTTATTAACTGAAATTCTTGATAAAAAAACACGGTTGTTTTACACAACCGTGTTTTTTGTTTATTTACCCTGCGAGTGCAGGTACAAACATTGATGCGAACGTGAAGTAGACAACGAGCGAAAGCGCGTCTACGATAACCGTGATAAACGGGCTTGCCATAACGGCGGGGTCGAGGTGCACTATTTTTGCAAGCACTGGGAGTATTGCGCCCACGAGCTTTGCCGCGCATATCGTTACGATGATCGTAACGGAAATTACAATTGCTATTGTGAAGCCTTCGGGTTCTGCGTAAAGCCCGTCGAGGTACATTGCCTTTAAGAATGTAACAGGGGCTATTGTAAGGCCGCAAAGCAGGGAAACGCGCAGTTCCTTCCAGATAACGCGAAGCGTGTCACGCAGCTTTATTTCGCCCAAGGAAAGGCCGCGTATGATGGTAACGGAGGCCTGGCTGCCCGCGTTACCGCCCGTGCCCATTATCATAGGTATGAAGGAGTTAA
This sequence comes from Clostridia bacterium, assembly GCA_017451975.1. Lineage (GTDB taxonomy): Bacteria > Bacillota > Clostridia > Oscillospirales > CAG-272 > UMGS731. The sequence continues at coordinate 1,476 of JAFTNI010000179.1, read as the reverse complement.
GCACGATGCAGGCGGAAAGCGCGCCCTCGTACATTCCGAGTATTTTTGAAGTGAACGTGGAAAGCAGCATAAGAAGAACGAGCCACGGTACGCGCTGCTTCCATATCTTAACGGCGCCAGAGCGAAGGTAGGGGCGCTCGTCGGGCGTGATAGCCGTTATCATCTGGATATCTTCGTTTGCTTCTTCTTCGATGACCTCGATAGCGTCGTCGATGGTTACTATGCCGACGAGCTTATCTTCACCGTCAACTACAGGAATTGCGAGGTAGCCGTATTTTTTGATCTGCCCCGCAACGAATTCTTTATCGTCGGTGGTTTTTACGGAAATGATGTTTTCGTGCATAAGGTCGCCGACCTTTGTGCTCGGGTCTGCTATAAGCATAGAGCGCACGGAAACTACGCCCACAAGCTTGCGGTTTTCCGTAACGTAGCAGGTGTAGATAGTTTCTTTATCCAGCCCAACCAGGCGGATTTTCATAAAAGCTTCCTCTACCGTCATTCCCTGGCGCAGGTAAATGTATTCGGGCGTCATAATACTGCCCGCGCTGTCCTGCGGGTATAGCAAAAGCTTGTTGATATAGTGGCGCGTGCTTCTGTCTGTGCTGCCGAGTATACGCGCAACTATGTTGGCGGGCATTTCGCTTACGATTTCCGCCGCGTCGTCGAGGCCCAGCTCGCCGAACATTTCGTAAAGCTCGCGGTCTGTGAAGCTGTGAATAAGCATTTCCTGCTCCTCGCGCTCCATTGCCGCGAAGGTTTCTGCCGCTTGCTCCTTGGGAAGCACGCGGAAAGCGAGAATAAGTTCTTTTTCGGAAAGCCCGTAAAGCGCCTCTGCTATGTCTATGGCGTTGGCTTCCGAAAAAAGTACCTGAAGGTCTTTGAAGTGTCTTTCTTCAATAAATGTTTTGATTTGTTCGTGCAGGTCGAAATTTTCTTCCATTTTCTGCTTTGCGAATATTTATGCAAAAAAATATTCGCTCCTCCTCTCTTGATTTTAAAAAAGAGGCAGAAACGAATGCACGCAAAGAAAAGCCCTTAAGCTTTCTGTCTTTATTATGGCTTTGTGGCGAAAAAGACAGAATTTAACAGGGCACAACTTCGGGCATACGTACTACCGTTTCCGTTACCGGAATCCATCCTTTTCACCTCTCATTTTTTTGAATTGTTCTGGGTTTATTTTATCCCCAATATTTTTATTTTATATTAAAAAAATAATTTTGTCAAGAAAAATCTGATGAACTGCCACGGAAATCATTTTTTCTTCCCCTGCATAGGATTAGTGGAAGGTGTCACCCTCGCTTTTTACCGCCGCGAGAGCCGAGCGTTTCACGCTCGCGCTTCGCGTTTCGGCTACGCCCTGTCGATGTCATTTTGAGCGCAGTGCGCAGCACTGAGTCGAAATTTTGCGCAAGCAAAATCGCGAAGCGAAATCTCGGCAGGGCTTCGCTCAAGATGACCGCGACAAGGCACTTTTAT
>JAFTNI010000178.1 GCA_017451975.1 Clostridia bacterium | reverse complement strand
GTAAAGCTTTCTGCCCATGATACCAATAAATACCGCAACGGCAAGAGAGATAATAACCCACACCATAGCAATGCGGCGGGAGCGTTTGAGATCGTTTTCGCTGCGGATTGCCATAAAGCGGAGAAGAACCTGGGGCATGCCGAAGTAGCCAAGGCCCCAAGCGAGCATAGAGCAAACCTTAAGCACGCCGTAGTCGCCCGCTGCGCCGAACTGCGCTACGCCGTCAACGACTACCTGTGAGCCGTTTTCAACGGTAGGCTGAGCAATGCCGAAAAACTCAAAGAAGCCGGGTATGGATTTTGCATTTTCCACAACAGCGCCGATGCCGCCTGCGTTGAACGTGCCTATGCCAACGATAACAACGAGAGCAACGAACATTACAATGCCCTGCATGAAGTCGGAAGCGCTTTCTGCAAGGAAGCCGCCGAGAATCGTGTATACAAGCACGAATACAGCGCCAAGTATCATCATGGGAACGTATTTAGCGCCAAAAAGAGTTGCGAAAAGCTTACCGCAGGTTACGAAGCAGCTTGCCGCGTAAACCGTGAAGAAAATAAGAATGAAAAGAGCCGAAAGTGTCATAATAACCTTGTTTTTCTCGCGGAAACGGTTGGAGAAAAATTCGGGAAGCGTGATAGAGTTGTTAGCTCTTACGCTGTAGCGGCGCAAGCGTCTGGAAACGATGAGCCAGTTGAAATATGTACCGATGGCAAGACCTATTGCCGTCCACACCGCATCGGCAAGACCGCACCAATATGCAACGCCGGGCAAGCCCATAAGAAGCCAACCGCTCATATCGGAAGCTTCCGCGCTCATTGCGGTTACCCAGGGGCCGAGCGAACGACCGCCGAGGAAATAGTTATCGGAGTTCGTATTCGCTTTTTTCGCAAACACAACGCCGATTACGATAACTATAGCCATATAAATAATCATAGCTATCATAATTTGTATTGTTTGACTACTCATTATAATTATACCTCCAAAAAAATCTTAATTGTATACAAGTTCAAACAGATATTGCCTATTTTACCACAACATTATTGCTTTTGTAAATAGTTTTCAGAGAAAATTTTTAATATTTTTGTATATGAGCGTACAAAAATTTCAAGATAATGGAAAAGAAAGCGTTTATGAAAAATTACAGGCAATTTTGCATAAAAATACCAAAAAGTGCCCGCGATATTCGCGGGCGCTTCTTTGTATTCAATCACATTCTTCAAATTCGATTATAAAACGCCTCAATCAACAGTAACGCTCTGCGCCGCGGGGATTTTTATATCCTCCGTGCCGTTGGAAACCCAAACGTCTGTGTCTGTGGGGTTATAGAGCATTTTGCCGTTTGCAGACGTGCGTATAGATTGCGTTGCTTTTATGTAATCGTAAACTTCTATATTCGTGGCAAACCAGATATTGTCCTTGTGCGCCGCAAGCTGGCGGAGCATATCTTCAAATTCTTCCCAATGAACGGGGGAAGCGGCGTTGTCAAATTCGTATGCATGGCCCCAGATATAGAGCAAGCCGCCCGCGCGCCACGGCGCTTTTTCCACGTTGTAAAGGAAGCGTTTTACGGGGAGCGCCGCCTCGTTATGGTGCGTGGTGGGTGCCCAGGTAAGGAACTCCCTGTCTGTTGCGGGGGGCGCGAACGTAGAGGGGTTGGAGGCTACCGTTCTGCCATATACTATGCCCGCCGTTTTCATAGCCGTGAACGTATCTTCGGAATATGTGCCAAAGGGGTACGCAAGGCCGCGGATAATTTTACCGTAGTGGGGCTCCAGAATTTCGCGGTCCTTTATAATCTGGTCGTACTGCGCCGCAAGCGGCATTCTTTCAAGGTGTGGGTGGTTGTGCGCGTGCGCCGCTATTTCGTGCCCTGCGAAAAGCGTGGGCAGCTCGTGCGGCTTTATACCCTCGCCGCTTTCGCTCATCATCGGCGCGGAAAACATATTGAACGTGCATTTCATACCGTATTTGTTGAAAAGCTCAACAAGCCTTCTGTCCTGCTTGCAACCGTCGTCATAGCTGAACGTGCAGGCGTATTTTTTGCCTTCGGGGTATCTGTCGAATAAAATCATAGCACTTTCTCCTTTGCAAAAGTATTTTACAACAATATTTTACCACAATCGCTAGCATAAATCTATAGCAAATTTCATTTTAAGCAAATTTTTATGCCCGCCCCCGCTTCTTCGGCGCAAGGCGCGCGTAAAGAAGGCAGTAACAAAAAGCAAAGTATCTTTTTCTGAATATCTTTTTCTGAATAGGTTAATAAAAAGCGATGGAATATCACGTCCATCGCTTTTTATTTAACCGTAAACACGCGCGTTTATGCAAAGGCGGCCCTTGCGCGTGGTTTTTGAAATGCCGCAATATATAAATCTGCCGTGGCCACGCACGGAAACGGTGGCATTTTCGGGTATGCGCGTATCGGTATTTTCGCAAAGCTTGCTATTGATAAACACGAGCTTTTGCCCGAAAAGCTTCTGGCTTTCGCTTCTGGAAAAGCCGTATATCGCGGCTATTACTGCGTCTATGCGCTCTGAGGCGACGAAAAACGCGCGCTCGCTTGGAAGCGCAATGCTTTCTACGGGCGGCGAGGGTACGCGCAGGCACACAACGTCGGTACGGCGCACCTTCGTAAGGTTTTCTGCAATAAAATCGGCAATGCTTTCAAGGCAGAACATATACCCCACGTTTTCGTGAATGATAATATCGCCCGTTACGTCGCGCTCAAGCCCGAGCCCTATAACAGAGCCGAGAAAATCGCGGTGGGTGAGCTTATCTGCATATTTCTGCATACGCGGCTCTATTTTCAGGCAGACAATGGGCGGCTCCTCCGCATAGCCGAGCATATCCTCGCTGCCGAAAACGGCAAGCTTGCGCTCGGCGTTTTCGTAGCCGCCCGCAAGGCTTGCAAAAAGCCCCGTTTTTATAAGCATATCCTGCTCTGCAAGCGAAAGGAAATTCGAATAGGTATAGTAGCACCCATCGCTCGATTGCGAAGCGAGGTCGCGCAGGTGGTTTTCTAAAATTTTGTCATTTTCCATTGAAGTTCTCCTTTGATTATAGTAAAATCGGGCACGTAACGCGCCCGATTTTTATTCTTTTTTATTCGCTGCGGAGCGCTTCCACAGGGTCTTTCTTCGCGGCTATCTTAGAGGGGAATACGCCTGCAATAAGCGTAAGTGCCATGCTGATAAGCACGAGAAGAACAGCGCCCTGCCACGGGAGCGTGGCAATATTGCCGATATCCGTAAACGATTTGATTATGATGTTGATGGGGATATTGAGAAGCACGGTGACACCTATGCCTATCATACCCGCGGCGAAGCCGACTATAAGCGTTTCTGCGTTGAACACACGGCCAACGTCCTTTTTGGAAGCGCCTATTGCGCGGAGCACGCCTATTTCCTTCGTTCTTTCAAGAACGGAAATATAGGTGATAATGCCTATCATTATAGAGGAAACAACAAGAGAAATGGAAACGAAAGCTATGAGAATATAGCTTATTGCGTTGATAATAGTCGTTATAGACGACATCATTATTGCAATATAGTCTGTATACGTAATCTTATCATCCTCGGAAACTCCTGCGTTATACTGCTTGATAAGCTCTGCGATTTCGTCCTTTGCCTCGAACGTTGCGGAGTAGATGTTGATGGAGGAGGGGTCGTTTACGTCGAAAATACCGAGTGTTCTTTCGTTTTCCTCATATGAGCTTTCGGAGTAAATTGCGGGAAGGTGGTTATCGTAAACAAGCTCAAGCTCTGCATCGGATGCGTTTGCAATGTAGTAGTCGAGCGCCGCCG
>JAFTNI010000177.1 GCA_017451975.1 Clostridia bacterium | reverse complement strand
GTTCAGACAGAGCCGGAATATGAAAAGATAATGTCGCTTCTGAAGGATGATGCAGAGCTTCGCTTTTCCTACGAGGAAAAGGCGGCGAAAATCGACGATGCGCTCGATAACTTCAAAAAGCTTATAGGCTCTGCGGATAACGATGTTTTTATTTGTGTAAAAATAAGTGCGTCTACAGAAGCAGACCCTGCGCGCAACGGCACGACAGAGGATTATAAGTTTGCACTCAAGGTATACGACGACCTTAAAAAACGCGGAATAAAAGTATTTTTCAGCTATGTAACGCTGAAAAATGACGTGAAATCCGACGAAAAGATTTGGAGCTATCTTGTTAAAAGCAAGAAAATGCTTTTGATAGGGAGCAGTAGCGAATATCTTGAAAGCGCATGGGTGCAAAGCGAATGGAAACGATGGCTCCACCTTAAGCGAGAGGACGAGCTTTATATCTGCACGCTTAACGGGCCGGAAGAATCATGGCTCGATATACTCCCACAGGAAATAGCGACGCTTGAGCCTCAGATATACACGCGCAGCACTTATGAAAAAATGCTCGACGATATTTGTGCGAACACAGAAATCTCACATAAGGAAGATGACGTGAAAATCGCTGAAGAAAGCCCGAAGCAAGATGGCAGGATCGTATATAAAGACGGAAGCTTTGAAGTTCTCAAATACGGCATCATGGAGGTACACATCCCGTATTCCCACGATGAGCCCGAATATACGAGATATAACCGTATGACGGAGGTATATATTCCAAACAGTGTAAAAATTGTGTCAAAGCAGGCTTTTTCCGGTGCAACCGGTATTAAAAAAGTGGTTCTTTCTTCAAACACCGAGGTTATTGGAAACGATGCCTTTAACGGTTGCCGCGTGCTACAGGAAATATCCTTGCCGCCAACGCTCGAATCTATAGGTGAACGCGCATTTGCAAATTGCAAGGATATGAAAAAGCTACACATTCGCGGAAAATTGATTAAAATAGAAAATCTTGCTTTTGCAAACTGCGAAAGACTTTCCGAGGTTATTTTTGACGAGGGAATAAATGTAGAAAGCGAACACTTTACATCTTGCTTCCGAGGTTGCAAAAATCTTACCGATATAACTGTCCCCGAAGGCATTGAAACGATAGAAGTATTCTACGAATGTCCAAGGCTACGCACTGTAAGATTACCGAAAAGCACCAGAAAAATTGCAAGTTTTGCTTTTAACAACAACTCTATAGACAAAGCTTGCGCTGTTACCGATATCTACTATAGCGGAACGAAAGAGGAATGGAAAAATATAGAGATCGAAAAGTACAACAATAAGTTGACGGGAATTTTCGGCAGAATAAAAATACACTATAATTCATAGATAAGCAAACAGATACGAATCACGGATATTCAAGTATCCGTGATTTTTTTCGTTTTCCCCTTGACAAAATATAAAAGGTCGCGTATAATATGAGAATAATTCTCAAATTTACGGTGTATTATGAAAAACGAAAAGAATATATATAAAACCTCACAGCGCGAAATTTTGTTGGGCTTTCTTCGCGCGCACCCGGACGAGGAATTTTCCACCGAAGAAATAACGTGCGCGCTTTCCGGCGAGGCTATCGGCAAAAGCACGGTTTACAGGCTTATTTCAAAGCTTTGCGAAGACGGTGAAATTCTGCGCACGCGCGGCGAAAACGGCAAAAAGATACTTTACAGATACATAGATAAAACTAACGAATGCGACGAGCATTTTCACCTTAAATGCCGCGGTTGCGGCAAAATAATACACCTCGATTGCGAGCTTATGGACGAGCTGAAAACGCACATAGCGGGCGAGCACGGTTTTCGTCTTGACCCGAAATCGACGGTGATAAACGGCGTTTGCGCCGAATGTGAGGAAAAGGAGAAGGAAGAATGATTTTAAAATGTGAAAACGTTTCGCTTTCATACGATGGTAAAACGGTAGCAGAAAATATAAATTTTGAAATAGCGCGCGGCGATTACCTTTGCATACTCGGCGAAAACGGATCGGGGAAAACGACTCTTATAAACGCGCTTCTGGGACTTAAAAAGCCGACAGGCGGCAAAATAACTTACGGCGAGGGCGTGAAAGCCGAAAACATTGGTTACCTGCCGCAGAAGCAGAGCGCGAGCGTAGATTTTCCCGCCTGCGTGCGCGAAATCGTGCGCACGGGCTTTCTGGGCAAGCGCGGATTCCGCCCCTATTATTCGAAGGCGGAACGCGACCGTGCCGAGGAGCTTATAGTAAAGCTCGGCGCAAGCGAATTTGCAGGAAAACAGCTTTCGGAGCTTTCAGGCGGCCAGCAGAAGCGCGCCTTACTTGTCCGCGCACTTTGCGCAACGCAAGACCTGCTTATACTCGACGAGCCCACGGCGGCACTTGACCCCATTGTTACAGAGGAGCTTTATGAAATGACAAAGAAGCTCAACGCCGAGGAGGGAATTTCCGTTATAATGGTTTCCCACGATGTTTCTGCGGCTACGAAATTTGCAAACCGTATTCTGCACATAAAGCACGAACAGCTTTTCTTCGGCAATACGGAGGATTACCTTAAAACAGAGCTTGCTAAAGCTTATTTGGGAGGGCACGGAATTGGTCACTGATTTTTTTGAATATCTAAGCATGGATTTTGCCATGCGTGCGCTGATAGTGGGGCTTTTGCTTTCCGTCTGCGCGGCGCTTCTGGGCGTTTGCCTTGTGCCCAAGCGCTATTCCATGATAGGCGATGGGCTTTCGCACGTGGGCTTCGGCGCGCTTGCCGCCGCCTCTGCGCTGGGCACGGCTCCGCTTGCCGTTGCGCTACCCGTAGTTATAATTGCATCCTTCCTGCTTCTCCGCCTGCGCGAAAACGGAAAAATAAAGGGCGACAGCGCCATTGCAATGATAAGTGCGGGCGCGCTTGCCATAGGTGTTATGGTAGTTTCGCTTTCGGGCAGCAATACCGACCTCGACGGATATATGTTCGGCAGTATTCTTGCCATAACGAAAACCGATTTTGCCGTGGCGGCGGTGCTTTTTCCGCTTGTTATAGCTACATTCGTGCTTTTCTATACGCAGATTTTCGCCGTTTGCTACGATGAAAACTTTGCGCGCGCAACAGGTATGAAGGCGGGATTTTACGATATGCTGCTTGCTTTTCTCGTGGCTGTAACCATAGTTATCGGCATGAGAATGATGGGCACGTTGCTTATTTCCGCGCTGATAATTTTCCCCTCGGTTTCGGCTATGCGCGTGGCAAAAAGTTATTTTGCCACGGTCGTTACGGCTGTTGCAACCTCGGTTATAAGCTTTCTTTTGGGAATGTTTATGTCCTTCGAGCTTTCCACGCCAATAGGCGCTTCCATAGTTGTTTGCAATATGGCGGCTTTCTTTATAATGTCTGCCATCGGTTTTTTGAGAAAAGGAAAATAACAAAAAAATACGCCTCCTTGTAATGGCGTATTTTTTATTGGGCTCTTCTGTTTAAAATTATTGCATTATATAGAAAACTGTGATATAATTTAAATAATGATATTTAACGAAAGGATAATGCAAACAATGCCTGATAACATATATTCCGAAATCGATCCTTCAATTGAAGCCGACGGGTCAATTATGTGTGAAGCCGATAGCAATGCGCCCCAAAAGACCAACGATGCGAAAAAGCTTTTCGATTACGCAAATAACTATTTCTACGGCAGAGGTATTAAAAAAAATTTCGCCAACGCAGTAGATCTTTATAAAAAAGCGGCGTTGCGCGGCCATAACGGTGCCTACTGCAGATTGGGGTATTGCTACGAAAACGGTCTGGGTGTGGAAAAGAACCTTATAAAAGCGCTTGAATATTATGAAAAAGCCGCAGAGCGAGGCGATAAAACCGCGAAAAAGGAGCTTGTGCGCCTGCAAGGCGATGCATCCAGCAACTCTGCAAAGCCCACCGAAACGGTTTTTGAAGAAGCTGACTCCGTTACAAAACTAAACAAAGACGGTAAAATAGTATATAAAAACGGCAAAGAAGAGATTATCAAATACGGCGCTACCGAGATGCCATATATTGATTACAACAAAAAAAAGAATATTATTGAAATAATTATGCCGAACAGCATCAAAAAACTAGACTTCCACGGGTTTGCAAACTGCAGTTTGCTGAAAAGAATCGTGCTTTCAAGCGAAATTACGAATTTGCCCGGAAGTTTTTTTTGGGATTGCGGCAACCTTACGGAGGTATCTCTTCCGGAGGGACTTGTGCAAATAGAATCAAACGCTTTTTGGAGTTGCAGTCAACTTACGTCAATAAAGCTCCCATCAACGCTTAAAAAGATAGGCGCGGATGCATTCAGCAACTGCAAAAAACTTTCCGATATATCACTCCCCGACAATCTGGAATATATCGGTGAAAAAGCATTTCACTATTGCAACGCGCTCAAAAAAATTGAAATCCCCGCAAATCTTAAAGATATCGGTGGAAATCCCTTTTCTAACATAAACGCAGAAATAACGGTATCTCCAAGAAACAAGCGTTTCTTTGTTAAAGACAAGAATTTGTATAAGATAAATTACGGCGGAAATACCTTGGTGGCTTATATACCGAAGAAGGGCGAAAGCTCCTTTGATATCCCCAAGAACATAACGTCAATAGGGGACTACGCGTTTGCCTCGTGCAGAAATCTAAGCTACGTATCAATTCCAAACGGCGTAACGTCTATAGGGAAAAATGCTTTTGAGTGGTGCTGGATAAGAGAAATAAACATCCCTGATACCGTAAAATCCATAGGCGACAATGCTTTTTATTATTGTAGCTATATAAGAAGCCTGGAAATCCCCACGAGCATTGAAAGCATAGGCGACTCTATAGTTGACGGAATAACAGTTTCAGGAACGAGAGAACCAAAACGACTGGATATATATTACAAAGGTACTAAAGAGCAATGGCTGAAAATATCTATTAAAAACAACCCGTTCATGGTCGCTGCAATTCATTTCAGCGGAAAAATCGTTTATTCCGACGGCAGGGAAGAAACACTTCTTTATAACTTGAAGAAAATAGAGGCAAACGCTTATGCCGGCCGCCGCGATATCGTAAGCGTAACCTTGCCTATGAGCGTTACCTGCATTGGCGAAGGCGCTTTTGCTGGTTGTAAAAACCTAAAGGATATTTACTACTACGGCTCCAGGAATGAATGGAAAAAAATCACTATAGAAAAGAACACCGCCAAATTCAAAAGTATTTTCGGCAAAGCTAAAATTCACTATAATACGTAAATAAAAAGCACTTATGAGTTTTTACCCATAAGTGCTTTTACTGTTTGTATCAGCCAAAAAGCTTTTCGGCAAGCTTTCCGAGGGAGGCATCTGTCTTTTCACAGATTTCAATACCGTCAAAAAGCTTCCACGTTTCCGTATGCACCATTGTTTCGCCCGAAGCAAGGGTATAGAGAGGGGAAAGTGTTTCCAATTCCTCAAAAAGATTGTTTGTATAAACTTCTGTAGAACAGCCGCCGTCGGGGTATTCGCCGCCATTTTGGTATTCTACGTATTTAACGAGAGCCTGACCTTTATTGATGTAAGCTGAATGGCCGTTCGTGTTGTTTATGCCGAGCTTGAAGGCATCTGCCGCTTTTTCGTCCTGCGCTACCACGAGGTATTTATCGGTAATGGTGAAGCGGCTATCTGTAAAGCGTGCGTAAGGCCACATAACGAGCGCACGGTTGGGAAGAAGACCTGTATCTTCCGTGGGCTGGGGCACGAAAGCCGCGCCGCCCGGCGCCATTACGGAAAGGCACCACACAGCGCCATTCATAGAAGTTTCCTTCGTGTTCGTTATTTTATGCGTAAGCTTTATTTCGGGTTTATCCTCTGCCATTTCAAGTTTCACGGAAATCTGTATTCCCGTAACGTCCTGCACGGGGGGCACAAATTCTGCACCTCCGGGGAAGGTGGAATAAAGAACCTTATCGTTATCGGGGTAATATGTTTCGGGGAAGCCTTCGGGGCTAAGCCATATACGGTGACCTCCGTATGTATACCACGTTTTTTCTTCGCCGAACATAGAGGAAACATCGTTTGAAAAGTTTCTTTCCACGTCCTCAAACATCATATTTTCTTTACCCTTGAGGTTGCACTTTATAATACGGGGGCCGATGTCCACCGTTACGAGCACCTCCATCAAATCGTTTGAAATGAAAAGGCATTTGCCGAAATTTTTGTATCTTACTTCTTTAATTGATATCATTTTTATTGTTTCCTTTATTCTTCATTTTTTTTGGATTTCAGTTTTTCAAGTTCACGCATAAAAGTATCAACGTCCTTGAACTCCCTGTAAACAGAAGCAAAACGAACGTATGCAACATCGTCAAGCTTTTTGAGCTTTTCCATTACAAGAACGCCTATTTTGCTTGAAGGTACTTCGTGAGTAAGCGAATTTTGAAGCTCAAGTTCTATTTCGTTGACAACACTTTCCATTTGCTCAAGCGTTATGGGGCGCTTGTGGCAAGCCTCTATAATACCGTTGAGAAGTTTATTTTTATCAAACGTTTGTCTTGTTTTATCTTTTTTTATGACGAGCAGCGGAAGTTTTTCTACCGTTTCATACGTTGTGAAACGGTTTTGGCAGGAACGGCATTCACGTCTGCGGCGAATGCTGGCGCCTTCATCGGCGGGGCGTGAATCTATAACCTCGCTTTTGTTATAACCGCATTTGGGGCATTTCATTATGGGTTACCTCCGTATAATTTGAGTTTGCAAAATGTTTTACTTTTTTAGTATAACACAAAAATTATAAAAAATCAAACCAAATTATACAATATTTTTAAATTTTATAAAATTTCTGAAAATCCATCGGAATATATCTCCTCCACCTCAGCGGGAAGAACCGTGTTTTTATAAAGCTTATCAAAAAGAACAAGCGCACCCATACGGTTATTGGTAAGATCGGAAATGAAATAATCTTCTTCTGTGCCATCTTCGCTTTGCATGGAAACCAGAACGGAATAGCTTGTGCGGTAATCGAGCGTGCTTTCGAAAAGCCTGTACGTTACAGTAAGGCTTTCTTTGAAAACTCTTTTCATTACAAGAATGGAATCGTTATGGATATATGGCATTTTGAACCTCCGTGTTATATCAAAAAATCTTCTATAACTTTAAGATAATGCTTTTTCGCCTTCTTGTAAAGTACAAAGAGTTATACCGTAACCGACATTATACGACGATATGCGACAAAAAATGAAAAGTATAATATCAAAAATGAATTTCTATTCTGTTAGTTTGTCGAATGGTGTCGACAAAAAGTGCGCAAAAAACATTCAGGAAGAATATCTCCCTGAATGTAAAGCGTTATTCCGTTTCAAGCGCATCTGCGTAAGCAAGCAAAACCTCCTCAACCTCGCCGAAGGTATTAAGAAAGTTTATTTTTCCGCGTATGGCCGCCGAGCCCTTAAGCGATTTTGTAAAGTGCGCTATATGCGTGCGGCTTTCGCGAAGACCCGTATACTCGCCCTTATCTTCAATTCTCATTTTCGTTTCGCGCAGGGCTTCCTCTATACGCTCGCGCGGGGTGGGCGGAGTATAGCTTTTGCCCTCAAGTTCCGCTTTGATCTCTTCGAAAATATATGGGTTGCCCAAAGCACCTCGCGCTACGGCAACGGCATCGCAGCCCGTTTCACGGAACATATGCAGCGCATCCTCTGCCGAAAATATATCTCCGTTGCCTATAACGGGAATGGATAGGGTGGCTTTTACCCTTGCGATATGTGAAATGTCAACCCCGGGGGAGTAGAGCTGTTCGCGCGTGCGGGCGTGGATACAAACCGCGGAGGCACCGCTTTCTTCCGCAATTTTTGCCATTTCCTCTACGTTTATGTTTGCCGCATCCCACCCAAGGCGCATTTTTACTGTTACGGGTGTTTCACCGCAAGCGTTTTTTACAGCACTGATTATTTTACCCGCTATAAGCGGATTTTTCATAAGAGCACTGCCTTCGCCGTTTTTTACAACCTTCTGCACGGGGCAACCCATATTTATATCTATAGCTGCGCACGGCGTGCCCGCTTTTTCTGCTTCTTCTATAAGAAAGCTTGCGGCGCGCGCCATGTATTCGGGCTCACTTCCGAAGAGCTGGAGCGCTATGGGCATTTCCTCTGTGCGTATTTTTGCGAGCATGGGAGTTTTTTTGTCGTTATAACAAATGGCTTTTGCGGATATCATTTCGGAAACAAGGTAATCCGCGCCGAATTTTTTGCACGATGCCCTGAAGGTATAGTCGCCTTCGCCCGCCATGGGTGCGAGCATCACTTTACAAAAAAAGTTTTCTGCCATAATGTTTCTCCTTGAAAATAAAATGTTCTTTGCGTTATGTACGCTATTATAATACAACATTCGCGGGAAAAAGTAAATAAAAAATGAAAATGTTATTGAAAAAAGGGTGTAAAACTATTGAAAGCGCGGTATTTTTATGGTAAAATATAATGTAAATAACCGCTATACCGTCGCTTTGCTTACAGACGGTATGCAGTTTAACATTAAAATTCGCGGAGGAAAACATGAAAAACGAACAGGCGGCAAAGAGCCTTTACGGTGCGGGCACCGAAGCAGAGGCAGAAGCCGTTATTGCTAAAAATCTTGAATATGTTTTCCGTGCCGAGGCGTATGCACACGAAAGAAAATTTGCCCACCTGAAGGAAAGGGCAGAAAGAATTGCACGCGCACTGAAAGCGCAAACGGGTTCTGCCGATATAATGGATGCCGTTTCCGATTCATACGAGGCGGCAGATATATTTGCTTCAATGAGGGGCGAAAAGCAGGATTTTTCAAAGTTTTTCGGCAAACCCAATACTGAGGCGGCATATCCGCTTTCCGAAAATTCCTCTAAGCTTGATGAGTTTTATATATGCAAATGCATTTCTGCATACGACGGCGGCAAATACAGCAAAAAAGATATTGTACGCTGGCTTTCCGAAGCGGAAGAGCCTGCGGAAATTTACGCGCCGGACAGAAAGGTTTCTTTTGTGCGCGGCAATGGCTCTGGGCGCGCTTTTGAACGCTTTGCAAAATACGTTCCCGGCGTACTTGCCGAATATGAGGAGGATTTCAGGCGTTCGCTTGAAGCCGTGGCAAACGGGGAATCTACCTTCGCCATAGTTCCTATAGAAAACTCGCTCGACGGCAGGCTCAACAGCTTCTACAGGCTTATGGAAAAATACGTGCTTTCCATTCTTCTGGCGGCAGATATACCTTCCGACGATTATGAAAGCAGCACGAAATTTGCGCTCGTTTACAAAAAGCTTGACGTAATAGAGGCGCAGGGCGAAAGCCTTTTTGAATGTAAAATAACCTTGCGCGAGCCCGCCGAGCTTGCCGAAATAATAGATGCGGCAAGTTATTTCGGTGCGGAGGTTTGTAAGGTACACTCGCTCCCGCTTTCTTCGGGCGGACGCGAAAATTCCTTTGATATAATTTTCGGCATTGATAAAGCCGATATAGCAGGGCTTTTCGCATATCTTATGCTGAAATACCCGCATCTTTCCCCCATAGGCATATATACTCTTATGGAGGATTGGTGATGAGAATACTCGGTATAGACCCCGGTATAGCCATTGTAGGCTATGGGGTAATAGACGCTTGCCGTGGAAAATTCCGCCTTGTTGCCATGGGCGCTTCGCGCACGCCTACGGGCATACCCGTAGAGAGGCGCGTGGAAATGGTATACGACGATATATGCGAGCTTATAGATACCTATAAGCCCGACTGTATGTCTTGCGAAGAGCTTTTTTTCAATACCAACCAGAAAACGGCAATAGCTGTGGCAGAAGCGCGCGGAGTTATATTGCTCGCGGCAATGAAAAAGAACCTTGATTTTTATGAATATACCCCCTTGCAGGTAAAGCAATCTGTCGTAGGTTACGGCAGGGCAGAAAAGAAGCAAGTTATGGAAATGGTGAAAATGTTCCTTCACCTCGATAAAGTGCCGAAGCTTGACGATACGGCAGACGCGCTCGCGCTGGCAATTTGCCACGCGCACGCATCGGAATCCAAAATACAGGGGTTCTACAATTTAAAGAAAGAAAAATTACTGTGATTTTCCGGGAGGAAAATAAAAAATGTTTTATTATGTACGCGGCGAGCTTGTACTCGCCGAGCCGGGCACTGCCGTTATCGATTGCGGCGGTGTGGGCTACAAGCTTTCCGTAAGCGATAACACGCTCGGCAAAATTTCAAATACCGATAAAAAAGACGTTATGCTTTATACGCATATGTATATTCGCGAGGATGCGCTGGACCTCATAGGCTTTGCCACGAAAGAGGAGCTTTCCGCTTTCAAAATGCTCCTAAGCGTTTCGGGCGTCGGCCCGAAAGCGGCAATGTCTATACTTTCTCTGCTTTCCGTAGAAAAGTTTGCGCTTGCCGTAAGCTCGCAGGATGCAAAGGCTATTGCAAAAGCGCAGGGTATAGGCCCGAAAACCGCGGCGCGCATTGTGCTTGAGCTTAAAGAAAAGGTGGCAAAGGAATTTGCCACGGTGCAAAGCGGCGGCGAAGCACAGGATTTCTTCGCAGAAGAAACGGGTGCAACGGGCGGAAATTTTGCAGAGGCGGAAAAAGCGCTTATGGTGCTTGGATATACGAAAGCAGAGGCGCAGACAGCGCTCAAGGGTGTGCCCCCCACGGCAACCCTTGAAGAAATGGTTTCCGCAGCCCTTCGAAAAATGGCGCTTCGCTTTTGATTTAGGAGTTGTAAATGATAGATAGATTTGATACTTCGGGTATGATGGCGCAGGCCGACGATTTCGACGAAAGACTCACCGATACCGCATACCGCGAAGAAGATGCTGAAATAGAAAGCGGGCTTCGCCCGCACGCGCTCGACGAATACGTAGGGCAGGAAAGAGCGAAGGAAAGCTTGAAAATATATATAGAAGCCGCAAAAAAGCGCGCGGACGCGCTCGACCACGTTTTGCTCTATGGACCTCCCGGTCTCGGCAAAACAACGCTTTCCAACATTATTGCAAACGAGCTTGGGGTAAATATCAAGGTAACCTCCGGCCCGGCGATAGAAAAGCAAGGCGACCTTGCGGCAATACTTACGAACCTTTCGGAAAACGACGTTCTTTTTATAGACGAAATTCACCGCCTTTCGAGAAACGTAGAGGAAATTCTTTACCCCTCTATGGAAGATTTCGTGCTTGATATAATTATCGGCAAAGGCCCTGCGGCGCGAAGCCTTCGCTTGCCGCTTCCGAAATTCACCCTTATAGGCGCAACAACGCGCGCAGGTCAGCTTTCAACCCCCTTGCGCGACCGTTTTGGCGTGCTTCTGCGCCTGGAGCTTTATACACCCGAGGAGCTTTCGCTTATAGTAAAGAGGAGCGCAGGCATACTCAATATACTTATAGAAGAAGAGGGTGCGCTGGAAATTGCAAAGCGCTCGCGCGGTACACCGCGTATTGCCAACCGCTTGCTCAAGCGTGTGCGTGATTTTGCGCAAGTGCGCGGCGACGGTATTATAACGCGCGATATAGCAGATAAAGCGCTTACCATGCTTGAAATAGACGAGCTTGGCCTTGACAATATCGACAGGCGAATGCTTACAACTATTATAAAATTTTACGATGGCGGCCCCGTGGGGCTTGAAACTTTGGCGGCGACCATCGGTGAAGAGGCTATAACGCTCGAGGACGTTTACGAGCCTTACCTTATGCAGATAGGCTTTCTCAGCCGCACACCTCGCGGCAGGTGTGTAACACATCTTGCATACGAGCATTTGGGCATACCCTTCCGCCGTGCAAACGGCGGCGCGGGCGAACACCCGATGCAAACAAAAATAAATTTTGACGAAGGAAAGTAAAGAAAATGTGGATAGCTGACGGCTGGAAAGAATATGAGCTTATAGATACATCAGACGGCTTGCGCCTGGAGCGTTGGGGGAAATATACCCTCGTGCGCCCCGACCCGCAGGTTATCTGGCGCGACGTGAAGAAGAACCCGCTTTGGAAGAAGGCAGACGGCGTTTACTCCCGCGAAGGCGGCGGCGGTAAATGGTCCAGGCTCGCCGTGCCCGAAAGCTGGAACGTAAACTACGGCGAACTTAAGTTCAAAATAAAGCCAATGGGCTTCAAGCACACAGGGCTTTTCCCCGAGCAGGCCGTTAACTGGGATTGGTTTTCGGAGCTTATAAGAAACGCCGGCAGACCCATAAAGGTGCTTAACCTCTTTGCCTATACGGGCGGTGCAAGCGTTGCGGCGGCAGCCGCGGGCGCTTCCGTTTGCCACGTAGATGCCTCCAAGGGCATGGTGCAGATGGCAAAAGAGAACGCGGCGCTTTCGGGGCTTGCGGACGCGCCTATAAGATATATCGTAGACGATTGCGAAAAATTTGTAGAGCGTGAAATCCGCCGCGGTAATAAATACGACGCCATTATAATGGACCCGCCCTCTTACGGCAGAGGGCCGAACGGCGAAGTCTGGAAACTTGAAGAATGTATAGGAAGATTTGTTTCTTCCGCGGCAAAGCTGCTTTCCGATGAACCGCTTTTCTTCCTTTTAAACTCTTATACAACGGGGCTTTCCGCCTCTAC
>JAFTNI010000176.1 GCA_017451975.1 Clostridia bacterium | reverse complement strand
GACCAACAAGGCGTTCGCCCGCTTTGTTGAAAGCTACAACGGAAGGTGTTGTTCTCGCACCTTCGGGGTTTGTGATAACGGAAGGTTCGCCGCCTTCGTAAACCGCTACGCAAGAGTTTGTTGTGCCAAGGTCAATACCGATAATTTTTCCCATGATATATTATCCTCCGTAAATAAATCTTAATTTTCTGAATAATTTTGAATTTAATTATATATGTTTATGATTTGTATGCTGTAATTATGCGTTTCAGCCGCAGTTTGCAACCTTTACCATTGCAAAGCGTATGATTTTTTCGCCGCGCTTATAACCCTTCTGAAAAACCTCGGAAATTACGTTTTCCGCAAATTCCTCGTTATCCTCTTGCATTATAGCGTTGTGAATGTTGGGGTCGAATTCGTCGCCTGCTTCACCATAGCTTTCAACACCCATACCGGCAAGAGCATTTTTGAACTGATTTATTATCATCGTAATACCCTCTGCCATACCGTCGCCTCCCGCGAACGCGCTTGCGCGCTCAAGGTTATCGAACACGGGCAGAAGCGCCGTAAGCGCGTCTGCATAAGCATCGGCATATGCGCTTTCGCGCTCCTTCTGCGCTCTTTTGCGGAAGTTATCGTATTCCGCGAGCATCATAAGGTATTTTCTTTTCGTTTCCTCAAGCTCTTCATTGGCTTTGCCGCCATCTGCGGCTTCTTTTGTTTCTTCGGAAGCTTTCGCTTCCGCGTTTTCAAGTTCCGTTTCGGGAACTTCCGTACGTTTTTCTTCCATCATTGGGTTCCTTTCAAAATTTATAGTTGAGCGAAGCGCGCTATTCTTCTTCGGGTTCGGGAAGCGCTCTTCCTTCTATTATACCTGTTATTTTCTGCGTAAGATATTCCACTGTGGAAATAACCTTTGAATAATCCATTCGGCTAGGGCCGAAAACGCCTATCGCGCCTATAACCTTGCCGTCTACCGTAAGAGGGCGGAAGATAAAAGCGGAGTTCGTGGCGAAATTGTTTTCCCCGTCGCCTATGAAAACGTTTACCTTATCCCTCTCTGAGCGAGAAAGGATATCAAGGAAATCATCTTTATTCTCCAGCATGGAAAAAACTCTTTTAAGCTGCTCCACGTTAGAAAACTCGGGGTATTCAAGCAGCTTGTTCACGCCCTCGAACCTTACGTTCGAATCGGAAGCCGTGGCAACAGCATCGTAAAAAGCTTTTATAGCCGGGTTTACAAGCCTTGCCGCGCCGCCCATGGCGCTTTCCATTTTCACTATGGTGGAATACGTTATATCGTCGGGCGTCACGTTTACGCAATATGCGTTGAGAAGCGAGATAAGCCTTGAAACGTTGTTTTCATCGAGAAGTATATCTGCGTGAACCTGCTTCGTTTTAACTTTATCGCCGCTTGTTTTCATAACCATAAGGAAATTGTGCTCGTCGAGTATCATATATGAAAACGAGCGTACTGTCTCCTTCTCGCGCGCCTTTATGGCAACAGAGGTGTAGTTCGTAAGGTTAGCCACAAGCTTGGAGGCGTTCTGTATTATGGAATCCAGCTCGCCTATCTTGCTTTTGAGCATATTGTTAAGCGCCACTATTTCCGCCGCGGTGAGCTTATAGCTTTCCATAAGCGAATCTACGTAGAAGCGGTAGCCAAGCTGAGTGGGTACGCGCCCTGCCGATGTATGGGGCTGTTCAAGGTAGCCCATTTCCTCAAGCTCGGCCATTTCGTTTCTTATCGTTGCCGAGGAAAAAGGGATTTCGGCAGAAGTGACAAGATATTTGGAACCGATGGGCTCGCCCATAGCTATATGGGCATCTATTATAGAGCGAAGTATTCTTTTTTTTCTTTCGGAAAGAGGTCCGCCGTAAATAATTCCGCCTGCCATTTTATCACCTGCACTTTTTTAGCACTCAAAAGGTCTAAGTGCTAACTTCTATTAAAAATTTACCACTAAAACGGCTTTTTGTCAATAGTTTTTGCCGAATTTCTTTGTTAATAATTTGTGAATTTCAATCACTTTAGCAAATTGTTTGCCAAAATGCAAGAAAAAATGCAAAAAATACGCAAATTATTTTCTTTTTCACGCAGAAACAAAAAATCTATTGACATTTTTCTCTTTTTATATTATTATATTATATACCGCAACATAATAATCGGGGGTGCTGATATTTTATTCGGCTGAGATGAGGATGCTTTCCGAAAACCCTTTAACCTGAAACGGATAATGCCGGCGTAGGAAGATTATATAGGGAATTTTTCTGTATATTTATTACCGCACGGAGTTATTTTGGTGCGGTAATTTATATTTACAGGAGGGTTTTCAAAATGAAAACTACAAAAACAAAAATGCTCACCGAAAGCGCTATAATGATAGCTCTTTCAACCGTGTTGAGTATTCTCAAAATCGCAGAAATGCCATACGGCGGCTCGGTTACGGTTGCCTCTGCCCTGCCAATGGCGATAATAGCCTACAGATACGGCTTGAAAACGGGGCTTTTTGCGGGTGCAGTACACGCGGCGCTCCAACTAGTGCTAGGGCTTTCGGCTCTTTCCTATGCCACAAGCTGGCAAAGCGCCGTGGCAATCATCATGCTGGATTACGTTCTTGCATTCATGTTCGTAGGCTTTGCAGGCATATTCCGTAAGCCAATAAAAAACCAAGCGGCGGCACTTACCGCGGGCGTGCTTCTCTTTTCCGTAATAAGATATATTTTTC
>JAFTNI010000175.1 GCA_017451975.1 Clostridia bacterium | reverse complement strand
TTTCCAATGAAATTACAATGAAGGGCGATCGTGACCCCGACCTTCTCGAAAACCACAATATCCTCAACGATCTCGTTCATGAAATGGACAAGACAAGACTTACAACAATAGCGGCAGTTTCTCCTTGCCCGATGGATAGCCCTTATATTGAAATTCCCGACGTTGTATCCTACAACCACTATTTCGGTTGGTATGGCGGCGATACATCTATGAACGGACCTTGGTTCGATAAATTTCATGCTATGCACCCGAATATTCCGATAGGCTGCTCCGAATACGGTTGCGAAGCGCTCAACTGGCATACATCCAAACCCATTCAGGGTGACTACACGGAAGAATATCAGGCATATTACCACGAAGAACTTATAAAACAGCTCTTTACAAGAAAATATATGTGGGCAACACACGTATGGAATATGTTTGACTTCGGCGCAGACGCACGCAGCGAAGGCGGCGAAAACGGCCAAAACCACAAAGGTCTTATCACTTTTGACCGCAAGTATAAGAAGGACTCCTTCTATGCTTACAAAGCTTGGCTTTCCGACGATCCGTTCGTTCACCTCTGCGGCAAGCGCTATATTGACCGCGTAGAGGACGTTACAAAGGTTACCGTTTACTCCAACCTTCCCGAGGTTGAACTCTTTGCAAACGGCGTAAGCCTTGGCAAAAAAACGGCTGATGACCATTTCTTCTACTTCGATGTTCCCAACGTTGGTGAAACGAAGCTCGTTGCAGTTGCAGGCGAATTCAAAGACGAAGGCACAATTCGCAAAGTTGAAGTATTTAACGAAGCATATAGACTCAAAGAAAAGAATGCTATACTCAACTGGTTCGATATCACAGAGGTTGAAGGCCACTTCTCGCTCAACGATAAAATCGGCGATATTCTCGAAACAATGCAGGGTAAGCTCCTCTTTATGGGCCTTATGGCAAAAATGATGCCTAAGAAAGGCGATAAGGTGATGGGCGGCTTTGAAATGACAGATGGCATGATGGGTATGCTCGGCGGATTTACGGTTCTCCGTCTTTCCGGCATGATTGGTACGATGGGTATAAACCTTACAAAGGAACAACTCCTCGACCTCAATGCTAAGCTCAACAAGATCAAAAAGAAAAAGAAATAATATATTTACCCCCGACAGACCAAAAATCTGCCGGGGGATTTCTGTAGCAATTCTTCAAAAAAATTAGTTGCGCTTTAGTTTAACTTGCAATTTACTATATGGAAAAATTCTATATTTTAAGGTAAAATAAAATTACAAAAGTGCTTTTGATTTTTATTATACTTGGAGGTAAATTATGTCTATAGGAACAACGATAAAAAAATTGCGCCGCGAGCGAAATATAACCCAAGAGATGCTTGCAGATATGGTGGGTGTTACGGCTTGCGCCATATCTCAATGGGAGTGTGATAAGACCGCACCGGATATTTCTCAAATCCCCATTTTGGCAACGATTTTTGAAGTGAGTGCCGATATATTGCTCGAAATCGACCTTACGAAAAGCACACGTGCACGCGAAATTGATGCTTTCGATAAACAGTGCAATTTCCTTTTCAATAAAGGAAAATATAAGGAACGCTTGAGCCTGTGCAGAGATATGCAAAGAAAATACCCAAATGATGAAACGGTTTTGCTTCATTTGATGCGCGCACTAAAAACAGCAAATGAAGAAGAATATTACGCGGAAATTATAGAAATTGGCGAAAATTTGCTTTCCAGCAAAGACACCGAAAAGCGCCGTGTTGCTATAAGATGCTTGTGTTTTACGTATGAATCGCTCGGAAACCACGAAAAAGCTTTGCAATACGCAGCTATGATTCCGACGAATGAAGACCTTTTTATCCATATCCTGAAAGGCAAAGAACTTCTGGAGCATTGCCAAAAATATTTCGGAAACCTCTGCATACAGATATTCCAATATATAAATGCTATAGTTTATTTCAATGAGAATGAATATTCCGCAGAGGAACGCCACTCTATTTGCAAAAAACTATACGATATTTTTCATATAATTTATGAAAAATCAGATTTCGGATATATGGAAGAAGACCGTTTGGGCAGGCTTTGCTTCCGCATGGCGCAAGACAGCGCTATTTGCGGAAACGAGGAAAAAGCATTGGCAGAGCTCGAGGAAATGATGGCACATTTCGATAAATTGGAATCATTTGAACACATAAATCATTCCTCGCTTTTGGTAAATAAATTATACTCGGATATAAAAGACATAAGAAAAAAAGATGAAGAAAATATCTATAAAATTTTTGCAAGATACCTGAAAAGAAGAATGTCGAGCTTTGAAAAAATTTCTTCATCACCGAGGTTTATAGCCATAGAAAGGGCTTTAACGGAAAAATCAAACTGATATTTTAAAAGAAAAATACCTTCTGCCAATATGTGCAGAAGGTATTTTGTTGACAAATATAATGAAAAAATGATATAATAGTAATATACTTTTTCACTATAAAGGAGATATAATTTTGGTTATAACCGAATATAAAATAAAAGCAGATATCGAAAAGCCCGTGAAATTTGCATTTCTTTCAGATTTACACGATAGACCGAACGGCCCCTTGATAAAAGCTATACGCAGCACACGCGCCGATGCAGTTCTGGTGGGCGGTGATTTTATACACGATAGCGAGCTTTACGAGCGCGGTTTCGAGTTTTTGCGTTTGAGCGCAAAGCTTTTTCCTACATTTTGTTGCATAGGCAACCACGAAAGAAAATACAAACACGGTGATTTAATTGAGCGCATAAATGCAAGCGGTGCCACTTTGCTTGATAATAAAGCCGTGCGTTACAATGGAATAACCATAGGTGGGCTCACTTCGGGGTACGGTCAGCTGGAGAAACAGAGCCATCTTGAAGCAACACCAGCGCCAAACCTTGAGTTTTTAGAGGAATTTTCACGCCTTCGCGGCTTTAAAATTCTGCTTTCACATCACCCGGAATATTACCCGAGATATATCAAAAATTTACCCATAGATCTGACACTTTCGGGCCACGCACACGGCGGGCAATGGTGCTTCTTCGGCCGTGGAGTTTACGCACCCGGGCAGGGGCTTTTCCCCAAATATACCCATGGTATGCATGATGGAAAATTCATAGTAAGCCGCGGCTTAAGCGTGCAAAATCCCGTTCCAAGAATAAACAATAAGCCCGAAATTATCGTTATAAAGCTTGAGCCAAAGGGAAAATAAATCAATATTTTGCGTGCTTTTCAAGCTCGGAGATAAGGGATTTTATGCGTTCGTCTTCGCGAATGGAAGCGTAATGCTTGTTATTTAATATATTTATCATATCGGCACAATTATTTAACGTATTATTTTTGCTTGAACATTTCACATCATCTTTGAGGCGGTTTACTGCAAATGCCGTATACATTCCGCTTTGGCGGGTATCGTATTTTATGGCGTGATACGCAGCTTCTTCAAGACAAGAAATCGCCTCATTTTGCATATTCAAATTGAAATACCGCCAAGCCATATCCTCATTTATACTATACATTCTATCGTGAAAAAATCCAAAATTCCCGTCATCATAAATAGCCTCGAATACTTTTTTGGCGATACTGTACGCTTTAATTTTTTCTTCATCCGAAAAATCAATTTTCATTGTCATTCTTTGAATTGCGTTGTATAGCATATCAACAATATAAATAATATTTGTCTGGCAAGCTCTCACGCCTTCTTCACCTTCAAGCACGTGAGATAGAAGAACCATATCACTGCAATGAATATTAGACCCCATTTCGGCGTATTTTTTTGCTGTTGCTATATCCCTTTTTGAACTGTCCTTTTGATAGGTGTAGCAAAAGCAAAGAATTTGTATCGCGCTATCCCTCAAATGTGTATCTGTTGAACGGGCGAGTATTTTCTCGCCGCACTCGATTATTTCATCGTAATTTTTGCTGTAGCTTTCGGCTGCAAGAGCGTACATAAGCTGCGCTACTGCATCTAAATTATTGGGAAACTCCTTGAGTGCTTCGCGTGCAAGTTCGATACGTTCTTCGGTTTTACCCAAGTTGGCAAGCTCAGCTTGCTTCGCTTTGTACTCTTTGAATTTTGCTTCTTTTGCCGCTTCGTTTACGCCGAGCAGGTCGTCTACCGTAACGTTATAGTACGCCGCAAGAGGGGGCAAAAAGATAATATCCGGGTAGCCTTCGCCGCGTTCCCATTTGGAAACCGCCTGCACGGTCACTCCAAGAAAAGACGCAAGTTCTTCCTGTGTATTACCTTTGTTCTTGCGCAAATTTTTAAGCTGTTCATTTAACGTAATCGTCATAATATTTGTACTCCTATAAAAAAGTAACAAGCGCTTGTTCTGATTATATTATAACAGAACAGCGCTTGTTTTTCAATGACGGCATTGTTTAACTTTCGTTGAAAAATTAAACGGTAGGTTTAATAGGGAATTATAGCCCCATTTTTTTGACTTTTCTGTAGAACGTATTTGGCTTCAGGTCAACTTCTGCCATTGCCTGCACGGCAGTGATTTTTCCTTCGCGCCAACGCGAGCACACTCTGCGGAATTTTTCTTCGTCCACTGCTATCGGCGCGCGCCCCTTATATTTGCCTTCGCGCTTGGCGAGCGCTATACCTTCCGCCTGGCGCTCTAATATGTACCCACGTTCCAGCTCCGCCATAGCCGCAAAAATCGTGAGCATAAATTTTCCGCTTACAGAATCTGTATCGATACTTTCTTTCAATGAAACAAAGCTTGCGCCTTTGTTTTTTATTTTTTCTACAATATCAAGCAAGTCCCGCGTGTTTCTGGCAAGACGAGAAATACTTTCCACAACTACAATATCGCCCTCACGGATATACGCAAGCATTTCTGCAAGCTGAGGTCGGTTTATATTTTTGCCACTGAGTTTATCTACAAAAAGCTTGTCAACACCCATATTATTGAAGGCTTCGGTCTGTCTGCCTTCGTTTTGCTCCTGCGTTGATACTCGAACGTAACCGATTTTCATTTTTACAATCTCCTTTCCGCAGATTTCTGATTTTAGTATATCATATTTTTCTTTTTATTTCAATAGGATATGCTCTTATTTTTGAAATATTTCAAAAATCAATTTTCGACTTATTTGACATATATCACTATAATGTCAATAGGGTATACCCTATTGACATATAATTTTGAAATAATTTCATGCAAAAAAACAAAAAGCATATACATCTTCTTTCGATGTATATGCTTTTTTCATTATTCAGCATCTTGAATCTCGTCTTTAATATTAACCGTAACTTTTTTGCCACAGTTGTTAGCTGCCGTTTTCATAAGCTGGCGGATCGCACGAGCAATTTTGCCGCGCTTACCGATAACCTTGCCCATGTCGGAAGAAGCAACGGAAAGTTCGAGTGTAACGTGCTCGCCGTCTTCCTTTTCGACGATAACAATTTCTTCGGGTTTATCGACAATTGCGCGTGTAATATTCGCAAGTGTGTCTTTAAGGTTTGTCATTAGCTTCGCCACCCCAAAAAATTATTCTGTAACGCCAGCCTTTTTGAGAAGAGATTTTACAGTATCTGTGGGCTGAGCACCGTTCTTGAGCCATTTCTGAGCTTTGTCTGCATCGATTTTGATTTCAGCGGGCTCAGTGAGGGGGTTGTAGTAGCCGATTTCTTCAACAAATCTGCCATCGCGAGGGAAGCGAGAGTCTGCAACAACAACACGATAGAAAGGAGCTTTCTTAGAACCAAGTCTTGTAAGTCTGATTTTAACTGCCATGATAATTTTCCTCCGAAAATAAATTCTTTATATTAATATTATTTTGTTTATAAATTTTCAATATCTTTGTATTGAATAATTATACTGTTTTAGAACGGCAATTTACCGAATTTGCCAAACTTTTTGCCGCTTGTCATTTGTTTCATAAGCTTGTTAGTCTGGTCATACTGTTTAAGAAGCTTATTAACTTCCTCAACCGTTGTTCCCGCGCCGTTTGCAATGCGTTTTTTGCGGGATGAATTGATAATATCAGGTTTTTCGCGCTCTGCAGGAGTCATTGAACGTATAATTGCCTGCATACGGTCGATAGCCTTATCGTCTATCTTCGCATCTTTGAGCGCACCGGGCTTCATTCCGGGCATCATGCCCATAAGCGAATCAAGAGAACCCATTTGTTTGAGCTGTTCAAACTGATCGAGATAATCTGTAAGTGTAAATCTCGATTTGCGGAGCTTTTCTTCAAGCTCGGCGGCCTTCTTTTCATCGAATGTTTGCTGAGCTTTTTCAATAAGAGAAAGCATATCGCCCATACCGAGTATTCGGGAAGCCATTCTATCGGGATAAAAAGGCTCTATAGCATCAAGTTTTTCGCCAGTACCGATGAATTTTATCGGCTTGCCTGTAACATGTTTTATGGAAAGTGCCGCACCACCACGGGTGTCGCCGTCCATTTTTGTCATAATCACACCCGTAACATCAAGAAGCGAATTGAATTTATCCGCAACATTTACGGCATCTTGACCCGTCATAGCATCTACAACAAGAAGAATTTCTGTGGGATTAAGTGCATTTTTGATATCCACAAGCTCATCCATCATACCTTCATCGATATGAAGACGACCGGCGGTATCTATAAAGAGCATATCGCAGCCCTGACGGATACATTCCTTCAAAGCGTGCTCCGCAATTTTAACTGTGTTTTTGCTATCTTCCGTGAAAACGGGAACGCCAACAGCCTCACCTACAACCTGCAACTGTTTTATAGCTGCCGGGCGGTAAATGTCACACGCCGCAAGCATGGGGCGTTTGCCATCTTTTTTAAATAGCGCTGCAAGCTTTGCAGTGTGAGTTGTTTTACCTGCACCCTGAAGACCGACCATCATAATGATTGTGGGTGGTTTAGATGCAATTTGTATTTTGGAAACCGTGTTTCCCATAAGAGCTGTAAGCTCTTCGTTAACTATTTTTATAACTTGCTGTGCGGGCACAAGAGATTCTAAAACTTCCGAGCCAACGGCACGTTCCGTAACGGTATTTATAAAACTGCGTACAACCTTAAAGTTTACGTCTGCTTCCAAAAGCGCAAGCTTTACGGCACGCATACCTTCGCGAACATCTTTTTCCGTCAGTTTGCCTTTGTTTTTGAATTTCTTGAAAGCCTCTTCAAGTTTTTCCTGAAGATTCTGAAACATTTTTACTCCTTCATAATGCTTCCTGCGTTTAAAATAAGCGTAAGAAGACGGTCGAATTCGTTGTTTTCATTTGGATGCTTTGCTTTCAGTGCTTTTATAATATCTTCTGCTTCGGAAAGGTTCGATTGCAGAAGCTCTGCTTTCTTTGAAAGACCGAGTTTTTCCTCATAATTTAAAAGCGATTCTTCCGCGTGTTTTATAGCATAACGCACACCTTGGCGAGAAAGCCCTGTATGCTCTGCAATTTCAGCCAAAGAAAGATCTTCGTTATAGTAAAGATCAAACATATTCTGTTGGTCGCTTGTGAGAAGGGAACCGTAAGCGTCAAACAAAACTGAAAGACGCAAATTTTTTTCAAACATTATCTAAAAAAACCTCGTTTTTAACTGTAAAGCAAATTACTTTACATAGTATATCATCATATGGTCATTTTGTCAAGTATTTTTTTGAATTTTTGTTGAATATATTACAAAAATCTTTTTCATTTCGCATCTAAAATAAAAACTTCTTCCTATTTATTATATATGGCAATTTTTGTACGGGGTATTGACCAAACCTATTTCCGAAAAATCTTTTAAATTATGACGAATGATGTAATCTAAATAAGAAATTACAAATTTTGCTGTAAGGGCATAGCCAGCAGCATTTAAATGTCCGTTAAGATAAAATTTTTCTTTGAAGGATTCGTCATAAACCGGGGCATATTTCTTAAAATCAATAACATATGAATTATCAAAAAATTCTGCCAAATCATACATAAGCTTTGCGTGAGCGTTTTTGAGAATTTGCAGCTCTCGACGGTTATTTTCTTCGGGCATAGTCATAAAGAAAAATTTTGCATCGGGACTGATTGCTTTCAAGCGTTGAATTATAGCAGCATAATAACCTGCAAAGGTTGGGGCGTTCTTTCTGTAGTCATCTTTACAAATATCTTCAACCGAGCCAACTTCCTGGCGGTCGTTGAGAAGATCGTTAACTCCAAGAGCGATAATATAAGCTTTGCATTTCAACTCAGGGCTCCAGAATCCTTTTTCTTCGGCGAACGTTTCCATATACTGTTTTGCGCTCATTCCGCCGCGTGAAAAATTATAAACTGTTGTTCCTGTTTCGCGGGCAAGGAATTGCCCCCAAGAATAATCGTAAAAATCATAATAGTGGTGTTTTCCGTTTTCATCAATGGTTTCGTATTCGCCAGAAGAAAGACTGTCGCCAACGCAACCGATGGTTCGCAAAATCCCGCACATACCGCTGCCTTCAATAATTTGATCCAAGGGAAGCTCGGTGGAGTTTTCAAAGCTGTTCATAAAATCATTAATTTTCATAAAAATAAATCTCCATAAAATTTTTTTCTAATTTAATTATAAATTAAGCAGGATATAAGGTCAAGTTATTTCTCAAAATAATTAATTAAAATGAACTCAGATACGTTTTGAACAAAAATATTGGGAAATTTCGAGTTTTTCAAAACGCTTGATTTAAGGGCCTATAACGAACGATAATTTCTTTGATAGATAAATGTATGCCAAATATTAATAACACCGATTTTTGATTTTTTTGGTTCCCTCAATTATACAAAATTTTCATTTTGTATAATTGCCTATATTTTGAAATTAGGGGGTACCTGCACATCCCCTTTGCTAACGCTTATATCTGTGCGCGATCCTTGAG
>JAFTNI010000174.1 GCA_017451975.1 Clostridia bacterium | reverse complement strand
CAGCATCGATGTGAGCCTGTGCCTTATCCTTAGAGCAGTAGAAACCTGTGCATTCGAGAACTACGTCTACACCGATTTCACCCCAAGGAAGGTCTGCAGCATTCTTTTCAGAATAGATCTTGAGTGTTTTGCCGTCTACTGTGATTGTGTTTGCTTCGTCGTCTGCAGTAACGTCGTGGTTGTAACGACCCTGAGCTGTGTCGTATTTGAGAAGGTGAGCGAGCATTGAGGGTTTTGTGAGGTCGTTGATAGCAACAACATCATAACCTTCTGCGCCGAACATCTGTCTGAACGCAAGACGACCGATACGGCCGAAACCATTGATAGCAACTTTTACTGACATTTTAAATTCCTCCGAAAAAGTATTTTGAAGTTTTGGTGTTGTGGAAATAATTTTCCATTCACTTATATTTTATATCTATATTGAAGATTTTACAAGAGATTTTTGAAAATTTTTTTGAAAAATTCTTAATTTTTTGCTTTTTATTTAAAAAAAGGCGCAAATTTTGAATTTTGCCCCCTGAAATCAGTCATAATATAAAAGAAAATACCTTATATAAAGGAGAAAAAGCATGGAAAACAAAAAGCAAAAAACCCCTGGCGAGGAGCTTATGCAAGCGGTTTACAAAAACACCAAAATGGGTTCCGACACCATTACGAACGTTATAGAAAGAACGAAGGACGCAGAGCTGAGGCGCGAGCTTACAAGCCAGCTTGAAAGCTACTACGGCTTTACAACTGCGGCGAGAAATAAGCTGCTCGAAATGAACTGCGAAGCAAAGGAGCCGGGTATGCTTTCCAAAATACCCGCAGATTTTTCTATAAAAATGAGCACGATGATGGATAGCTCCAATTCCAAAATAGCAGAGCTTATGATAGGCGGCTACAATATGGGGCTTGTGGACCTGCAGAAAAGCATAAACCAAGCAAAGGAGGAGGGCGCGCCCGAGGACGTGCTTAATATCGCAGGCGGAGTTATGGCTTTCGAGCAGGGAAGCATTGAAAGAATGAAGAAATATCTGTAAGCTGCGTGCGGGGCGATCTTCGCCCCGCTTTTTTCTAAATATAGGAATTTGCACTGAAATACGGCGCGCGGCAGTGCGCTTCAGCGCAATTCTTCTAATTAATAAAAAATTAATTACTTTTACGGTTGTATATTAAGAATTTTTGCGGTAAAATAATATTACGAAATAAAACTTAAGGAAAAAGAAATATGTCTGATAAGAAAAACACAAAGCTTTTTTGTTTTGCGCTGAGCGCGCTTTTTGCCATTGCCGCGCTCGCTGCAGTAATTTACTATATAATATGCCCCGCCCAAGGGTATTTCCATTCCGATTGCACAGATTCGCTTTATTGGGCAGAGGCGGCGGCAGAAAGCGGCAAGGTTTTTAACCCCGATTTCTTTTACGCGGGCTTGCTTCCATTCAGCGCGCAGTTGTGGCTCGTGCCGCTTATACATATATTCGGCGTTACCATGGCGGTGCACACCGCAGGTATGGTTATATTTGCGCTGCTTTTCTTTGCTTAGATTATATTTTTCTGCATAAGCATGGAGTGGAGCTATCGCTTTTATTTTTTTGCCGCGGGTCTTGTGCTTCTTTTGCTTTCATCAAGCGATAAAATGCGCGAAATAATGTGGGGGCACGTTATTTACTATAGCCTTGGCTTGCTCATTTTGTTTACGGGCATGGGGCTTATGCTTCGCACGTGCCGCCACCTTGAAAAAGGGAACAAAAAGAAAGGTTTTATATATGCGGCGGTTTTTCTTGTGTTTATGACGTTTGCTGCCACAAACGGCCTGCAGTGCCTTGCAATATATACTTTGCCGATGTTTGTTTCGCTCGCGGCGCTCGTTATATTTAATTCCAAGGATAAAATAATATCTGAAAATAACATTCGCTATCTTTTTTCTGCGGTGTTGCTCACGGTTTCCGCGGCGGTGGGGCTTTTGCTTTTATTATCCTGGCAGGGCGATATAATCGCCAGATATGCCAACGGCTTTTCCATGCTGGACGGCGTTGGCGATTGGGCAGAGAATATGATGCAGTTTCCCGAAAAGTATTTGACGCTTTTCGGCGTGGAAATAGAGGACGGCGCGATTGTGGGCGAGGTTCAAACGCTTTGCATGCTTTTGAAGTTCGCCGCCTCACTCATTGTTCTTGCGCTTCCGCTTGTTTTGCTTTTCTGCTATAAAAAAATTGAGGATGTGCCTACAAAGCTTTTGCTTTGGGTTCACCTTGCGGTTTCCGCCGTGATAATGGTGGGCTTTATTTGCGGCAGGCTCGCCGAGGGCAACTGGCGCCTTTTGCCCATGGTAGGCACGGGTATATTGGCTTCGCTTGCGGCGGTGAGGTTTATGTTCCGCCAAAAGGAAAACGCGCTGTCGTGGCGCAGGGTGGGCGCGCTTCTCGCCCTTTTCCCCGTGCTTTGCTCGCTTGTGAACTTTGGGGAAATATGCGCTATGCCCGCAGATTACGGCAGAGATAACGAGAACCACCAGCTTGCCGCATTTCTTGAGGAAAACGGGCTTGAATATGGCTTTGCGGAGTTTTGGACGGCGCAGGCAACCACAGTTATTGCCGATTCTGAGGTTAAGGTGCGCCCCGTGGAATTTTCCTATGAAAACGGCGCCGCACCTTACACCTATCAGGTGAACAAAAAGTGGTATAGCGAAAGCGGATATGCAGAGGAATATTTCTTTGCCATGAAGCCTTACGAATACAATGCCGTTGCGGGCTCTGAAATGTGGCGGGAGCTTGTAGAGGGGCACTTTGCGGCGGAATATGAATGCGGCGATTACATTATATTTGTATTCGACGTAAACCCCTTTCAAGGCCTTGAAATAGTGGAAACGGAATAACAAAAAGCCTATGTGTTTCGCGCATAGGCTTTTTACTATGAGAAAATACGTGAATATCTTCGACTATATGTTACGGAAAGATATACTTTCGGGTATACCGTAATTTAAGAACGAGGATTTTAATATGGGAAAGAAGAAAAGGAACACTAATAAGAAGCAGGCGACGCCGCACGCCGCCGCATATAGCGGCGATACGGTGAAAAGCAAAAAGACACGGGAAATTTTATTTTTTGCCCTTGGTTTGCTTTTTGCGGCGGCAGCGTTTGGTACGGTCATTTACTACATAGCGGGCCCCGCCCAAGGGTATTTCCATTCCGATTGCGCAGATTCGCTTTATTGGGCAGAGGCGGCGGCAGAAAGCGGCAAGGTTTTCAACCCCGATTTCTTTTATGCGGCACTGCTTCCGTTCAGCGCGCAGGTGTGGCTTGTGCCGCTTATACATATATTCGGCGTTACCATGGCGGCGCACACCGCAGGTATGGTTATATTTGCGCTGCTTTTCTTTGCTTCGGTTATATTTTTCTGCAGGAGCATGGAGTGGAGCTATAGCTTTTCGTTTTTTACCGCGGGGCTTGTGCTTCTTTTGCTTTCCTCAAGCGATAAAATGCGAGAAATAATGTGGGGGCACGTTATTTACTATAGCCTTGGCTTGATAATTTTGTTTACGGGCATGGGACTTATGCTTCGCACTTGCCGCCACCTTGAAAAAGGGAACAGAAAGAAGGGCTTTATATATGCGGCGGTTTTTCTTGTGTTTATGACGTTTGCCGCCACAAACGGCACGCAGTGCGTGGCAATATACACTTTGCCGATGTTTGCTTCGCTTGCGGCGTACGTGGTTTTCAACAACAGAGAAAAGCTTGTTTCCGCAAAGAATGGGTATTACCTGCTTGCCGCGCTTATACTTTGCATCTCTACCGCACTGGGCGGATACATACTTGATATATGGAAAGGGGATATTATAGCGGGGTATGCCGATGCATATTCACTGTTCTACAGTGTTGACGGTTGGGTAGATAACCTGCTTAAATTCCCGGAATGTTATTTTTCGCTCTGCGGTGTGAATATGGCAGACGGTACTGCGCTTAACGGTGAAGGCACGCTGAAAGAGTTTATAAGGCTTGGCGTTTCCGTGGTTATTCTCGCGCTTCCGCTTGTTTTGCTTTTCTGCTATAAAAAGATTGAAGATGCTCCCACGAAGCTTTTGCTTTGGGTTCACGTGGCTGTTTCCGCCGTGATAATGGTAGGCTTTATTTGCGGCAGACTTTCTGCGGGAAATTGGCGCCTTTTGCCTATGGTTGGTACGGGCATAATCGCTTCTGCCGCGGCGATAAGGTTTATGCTGCGCATGAGCGAGGGTGGTTTTTCCTGGCGCAGGGTAGGGGCGCTTTTTATGCTCGTAACATCGCTTTGTGCGATTATTAATCTTAAGGAAATAAGCGATATGCCGAGAAACTACGGCAGGGGCAACGCACAGCACGGGCTTGCCGCGTTTCTGCGCGAGGAAGGGCTGGAATATGGCTTCGCGGAATTCTGGACGGCGCAGGCAACCACGGTTATTGCTGATTCCGATGTCAAGGTGCGCCCTATAGTTATTTCGCGTGAAAGCGGCATAAGTCCATATCATTACCAATCAAACGTAAATTGGTTTTCCGACCAGACGGGGCTGGAAAAATATTTCGTGGCTCTTTCGGAAAGCGACTATACCACTGTTTCCAAATCGGACGAATGGGCTTGGCTTACTTCAAATCATTACGTTAAAAAGCTGAAGTGTGATAGTTACCTTGTGTTCGTATTCGATGCAAACCCCATAACGGCTATATCGCAAATGAACGCGGGGGAGTGAATAAAAAAGCTTATGTGTGAAAACAACGCATAAGCTTTTTTATTTTTCTGCTTGACAAATACGTATGAATATGTTATCATATGAATGTAAATACATATGAATGGTGGTGCATATATTGGCGCATAATCACGAAGAAATACTGAAAAAGGTGAAAAGCGAGCTACCCGAGGATGAGCTTATTTGCGACCTTGCCGACCTTTTCAAGGTTTTCGGCGATACTACGAGAATGAAAATACTCTATTCTCTTTTTGAAAGCGAAATGTGTGTTTGCGCAATAGCAGAGCTTTTGGGCATGGCGCAATCGGCAATTTCACATCAGCTCAAGGTGCTTAAAAACGCAAACCTCGTGGCAAACCGCAGAGAGGGGAAAACAGTATATTATTTCCTTGCCGACAACCACGTGCGCACGATCGTGGCGCAGGGGTTTGACCACCTTATAGAAAAACATCAGAAACAAAAATAATTTTATATTTAAGGAGATTTTTATTATGAAAAAAGTATTTAAGCTTGAAGACCTCGATTGCGCACATTGCGCGGCGAAAATGCAGGATGCCATTGCGAAAATAGACGGCGTGAAGGCCGTTTCCATCAATTTTCTTATGCAAAAAATGACGCTCGAAGCAGACGATGCGGTTTTTGAAAATGTTCTTAAAAAAGCACAGAAAGCCATAAAAAAGGTAGAGCCCGATTGCAGAATAGTGCTTTAAGGAGGGCTTTATGAGCAGGAAGCAGAAAAAGATGCTTGCCCGCATAGCCCTTTCGTCTGCGCTTTGGATTGCGGCGATGTTCTTGCCCGCAGAGGGCGTTTGGGCGCTTGCCGCCTTCCTCGTGCCGTACGCCATTATAGGCTACGACGTGCTGTGGGGCGCTTTGAGAAATATTTTGCGCGGGCAGGTATTTGATGAAAAATTTCTTATGGCTATAGCTACCGTTGGCGCTTTTGCCATAAGCGATTATAAAGAGGCTTGCGCCGTTATGCTTTTCTATCAGGTGGGCGAATTTTTCCAGAGCGTTGCTGTGGGCAAAAGCAGAAAATCCATAGCCGCGCTTATGGATATACGCCCCGATTTCGCCGTGGTAAAGCGCGGCGGCGAGGAGCTTGAGGTTTCGCCCGAGGAGGTTGCCATAGGCGAGGTTATAGTTGTGCGCCCCGGCGAAAAAATACCGCTCGACGGCGAAATAGTAAAGGGTAATACCGCCGTGAACACGGCGGCGCTTACGGGTGAAAGCCTTCCGCAGGATAAAGCCGAGGGCGATAAGGTTATAAGCGGCTCTATAAACCTTACGGGCGCTATAGAGGTTCGCGCCGAAAGCGTTTACGAGGAAAGCACCGTGGCAAAGATACTGGAGCTTGTGGAAAATTCCTCGGAAAAAAAAGCGCGCGTAGAAAACTTTATAACGCGCTTTGCACGCTACTATACGCCTTGCGTTGTAACGGCGGCGCTCATACTTGC
The DNA here is from genome assembly GCA_017451975.1 of Clostridia bacterium. Classification (GTDB taxonomy): domain Bacteria; phylum Bacillota; class Clostridia; order Oscillospirales; family CAG-272; genus UMGS731. The sequence continues at coordinate 2,880 of JAFTNI010000174.1, read as the reverse complement.
AGTTATCCCCTCGCTTATAACGGGCAACTGGGCAGAATGGATAAACCGCGCGCTTATATTCCTCGTGGTTTCCTGCCCGTGCGCGCTTGTGGTTTCCGTGCCGCTTTCGTTTTTCGGCGGAATTGGCGGTGCTTCGCGCCAAGGCGTGCTTATAAAGGGCGCAAACTACCTGGAGGCGCTTGCAGGGGTGGACACCGTTGTTTTCGATAAAACGGGCACGCTTACCAAGGGCAGCTTCAAGGTAACGGAAATACACGCAAACGGTATTGCAGAAGGCGAGCTGCTTGCGCTTGCCGCGGCGGCAGAAAGCTTTTCTTCCCACCCCGTTGCGCGCTCTATTGTGAGCGCTTACGGCGCAAAGCCCGAAAAAAGCCGTGTGAGTGATGCGCATGAGCTTGCGGGCAAGGGCATAGAAGCCACGGTAGACGGCGAAAAATATTACCTTGGCAACCTCGCGCTTATGGGAGAAGCGGGGGCAAAAGCAGAGGGGTGTGCAAGCACGGGCACTGCCGTATACGTATCGAAGGGCGCCGAATACCTCGGTTATATTGTGATAAACGACGAAATAAAGCCGCAGTCGCGCGGCGCGCTCGCGGCGCTTAAGGCGCTCGGCGTAAAAAAAACCGTTATGCTTACGGGCGATAGTGAAAGCGTTGCCACAGCTGTCAGCTCGGAGCTTGGAGTTGACGAATTCCGCGCAGGGCTTCTGCCTGCCGACAAGGTGACGGAGGTTGAAAAGCTTCTTGTTGGCGGTGCGCACCTTGCCTTTGTGGGCGACGGTATAAACGATGCTCCGGTGCTTTCCCGTGCAGATGTAGGTATAGCTATGGGCGCGCTCGGAAGCGATGCGGCAATAGAATCTGCCGATATCGTTCTGATGGACGATAACCCCGAAAAAATAGCTCTTGCTATAAAGACAGCGCGCAAAACCATGCGCATTGTGCGCCAGAATATCGTTTTCGCACTCGGCGTAAAGGGAATAATACTCGTGCTCGGTGCGCTGGGCGTGGCAAATATGTGGATAGCCGTTTTTGGCGACGTTGGCGTTATGGTTATAGCCATACTGAACGCTATGCGTGCAATGATAAAGGAGAAATGAAATTACAGAAAAGGGAAGTTCTTCCGTAATATGGAAGCACTTCTTCTTTTTTTGCCGCGTGAGATGGCGGTAAAAGCATTATTTTTGCAATATTTATTGACATAATTGGATTTTAGTGATAATATATTGATAGGTATAAAATAAAATTAAGGAGAAAATATATGCTTGAAATATGCAGACAATGCGGCGGCGACCTCAAAGCAGAAGCCACCGGCTATAAATGTACTTGTTGCGGTTCGAGATATGAATCTCTCGAAGAGCTGTATCCTGAAAGAAGAGCTTACCAGAATGATCCTCCTCAATCTGCAATGAAATCGAAATATGCAAACCTTGAGCAGTATGACAACGGCGTTGACGTTTTCGATAATAACGTTAAGGCTGTGCTTGAAATTACCTGGTCTGATGAAAGATATCTCCATTCCGGCTCCGGATTCCTTGTAAGTTGCGACGGATATGCAATAACAAATACACATGTCGTTACATATGAAGACGGCAGATCTTGCGAAAGAGTGAACGTGAAAATCTGCGATCAGAATGTGAAAGCGGACGTTATAAAGCTTGGCGATAACCTTCACGGCAGCGGCAACGGTGTTGACCTTGCGCTTATCAAGCTCAACCAGATACCTAAAGGCGCTGTAACGGTTACTTTTGAAGATTTCAACAAGGTAAGAAACGGCGAAAGAGTTTTCGTTATAGGCAACTCGCTTGGCTACGGCACTTGTATTACCAGCGGTATTGTAAGCGACAGATCCAGAATGGTAGACAATGAAAGACTGCTTATGACAGACTGCGCTGTAAACAGCGGCAACTCGGGCGGTCCTATTTTCAACGAAAGCGGCAGGGTTATAGGTGCTATTGTTTCCGGTATTTCCGGTGCGGAGGGTATGAACTTTGCTATTCCCGCAGATACGGTTATCAATTTTATGAGAGAAAACTATATGTCGCCCAACCAGTATACAGCGGTAGCTTCCGCATATTGATTTAACAATTTTAACAAATAAAAATCCATCATGCCACGCATGATGGATTTTTTGATATTCAGGCTTTTCTTATAAAGAGTACGCCGAGCGTATTTCTGCCGCAGTGGGAAGAAATCGTGCAGCCCGCGCGCGTTACGAATACTTCGCCGAAGGGAGCGAGCGATTTAACCTGCTCTACGCAAGCGGTGTAAATTTCTTCGTCACAGCCCGCGTGCGTTACGAATACGCGGGAAAGGTCTATTTCAGAGCCGTCGCCTATTCTGTCGGCAACGTATTTGCGGAGCGATCTTGAAAAACGGCCGCTGTATTTTTTGCCGACGCCCATTTTGCCGTTTTTAACGGTTATGCAGGGCTTGAGCTGAAGGAGCAGGCCGCCGAGCGCCGCAACAGCGGAGCAACGGCCGCCTTTATGTAAAAATTCAAGGTCGTCGATAACGAAAGAAGCGTCGACTCTATCGCGAAGGGAAGTGCATTCTTCTGCAATTTCCTTTGCTGCTTTGCCATCTTTCGCCATTTCTGCCGCAGAAACAACGAGCAGGCCGCCGCCTGTGGAAAGGTTGCGTGTGTCTACAACGTAAACGTCTTCAAAGCTCTGTGCCGCTATTCTCGCGTTGTTGAAGCTGGAGGACATTTCAGAGCTTATGGTGAAATATACAACTGCGTTGCCGCCCTCGGTAAGCTTGCCGAAAAACTCTGTTATTTCCGCTATATTGGGGGCTGCGGTTTTGGGGAGCTCGCCTGATTTTTCGTAGTGTTCAAAAATAACGTCGGGGTTGATATCCACGCCGTCTTTATACTGAT
>JAFTNI010000173.1 GCA_017451975.1 Clostridia bacterium | reverse complement strand
GCTTTAAGACCTTCGCAAATAAAATCGAAAGTATAATCGGGTTTGAAAACGATATTTTCGTCTTTAACAACCGTACCTGTGGATTTTTCTGTGATAACGAGTTTCGCACTTGTAAGCGTGGAGAAATTGAGTGTTTTAAGCGTTACCGTGCCCTTAAGCGAGGTTTTCGTAGCTTCCTCTGTATTTACGTAAAAAGAGGGAGCAAGCTCGAGCTTGTAGGAGCCTGTAATTTTAACCTGCATTTCATCGCCCGTTGCGGAAACAACCTCAACCTTAAGGTCTTTAACAAGCTCTGCCTCTTCGGGCTTGAGCGATGTATACCACGTTTTGCTTACGGGGTACGTGTAGGATGCCGCCTTGAATATAGCGTAATTGGGGTACGTGGGGTGGTCTGCCTTGAATGCGCTGTACATTGCCAGAGCATTGCCCTTCGCGGTTTCGCTTCCGAGCGGGTTGTATACAACAACCGCAGGGTCAAGCTTCGTATCCGAGGAGTTGCAGGTATTGCCGCCCTTTTTGTGGATATTTTCGTCTATGTGCCAGATAAGTATGCCCTGGGCAACACCGTTATCAAACGTAGAGCCGTCTTTTATAGAGGAGTATCTGTTTTCAATAAGGAAATATTCCTTGGGGTTGGGCGTGCAAAGCTTGAGAATATTATATTTACCCTCTTTGCTTGCCTTGGAATAAAGCGTGTACGTGCCGTCTTCCATAACAGACTGCGGAGCGCAGAAGCTGAAATCGGAAAGCAGGTAAGGGTCTATGTGCGCGGGCTTGTTGCCGTGCGCGCCGCTTGCCATAAGCGAAGCCGTGCCTACCGCGTCGTCATACTTCGTGCCGCTTGTATCGTAAAGGTCGGGCGCGCCGAGGTAGTGGCCGAGCTCGTGTGCAAAAACGCCGAAATTGAGCGCGTGGCCGCCGGAAATAGCGCCTGTGCCGAAGAAGCCGCTTCTGGAAACCTCAACGCCGTCTGTTTTAACAACGTTGTTGGGGTCGTAGGATTTGTAGTAAGCGTGGAAGCCGAAGGGCTCTTTCATATTTGTTGTGCCGGAGCTTGTTTCAGCACCGCCGAGTATGAAAGCCAGGCAAAGCTCGTATTTTTCAAGTATTCCGTTTTTATTCTTGTCAAATACGGAAAAATCAACGTAATCGCTCGCCGCTTCAACTATCTGGTTAAAGCAGTGAACCCACTGCACTGATCCTTCTATGCAGTTCGGGTGAACGTTCCTTATTGTAACGGCAATAACACCGTTATTCTGCTCGCCGTACGTTTCTTCTGCGGTAATCCACCAGAATTTATCGTCCGACATATACTTATAGTACGTATTGAGGGTGTTGCCTTCAAAAGAAAAGAGGCGCGAAGTCCAGTCTTCTTCCGTGGTGTGGCACCACTGCTCGCCGAACGTGGGGTTCGGCTGACCGTACAACGGGTCATTTTCATCTTCAATTGTTCTTGTTTTAACTTTCACGGAGTCTTCATACGTGCCGTTCGGGTTATCGTCAACACCGTCGCCGTCGGCATCGAAGTTGATCATAATAACAACCATGGGGATAGGCTCGTAACAGGGGTTGCCGGGGTTATAATCGCTTATGGGGTATTCAAGCGTTTCTTCGCCCGCCGCGCTTGCGAAAATCGAGCAAAAGCCCATCATCATAAGCGATACGAGAAGAGCCGCGAGAACGCGTTTGAATGTTCTTTTTCTGGCATTCATAGTATCATTTTCCTTTCTCGAGAAAATCGGCCGCTTTTGAAACCAAAAGCCTTATTTATGCGTTTCGGATATTGAATCTCCTGCATAAAAGCCCGATTCCGCAGTATATACCTACGGAATCATTGCTTTATGCCATTATGCTTTATTATTCGGGATCGGATTCTTTCTGCTTCTTTGCAGATTTAGCGCCTGCCGCGCCGCCAATAAGTGCAACTATAGCACCGCCGCCGATAAGGGCGTAATCCATATTAGCGCTTCCGCCGCAGCCAACGTTCTGCACAGGTGCCGTTGTTGCAGCCGTGGTAGATGCTGCCGTTGTAGCGTTTGTGGTTACTGCGGGGGCGGTTGTGCCGCCTGTTGTAGCCGTATTGCCGGGGGTTGTTTCAACAGGCTTCGTGCCTGCTACCCATTTAGCATAGATAGTGAAGTCGCCTTCTTTTTCTATAATCTTGCCTTCATCGCCCACTTCGTAAGGCTGAGTATAAGTGGAATCAAGGTACCAGCCCTCAAGGTAGTAGCCGTACTTCGTATCGCTAAAGCGTATCTTGTGGTAGCTGCCAACATTAACCTTTTGCGTTATGCTTGTGTAGTGGTCGGAGTTTACAACAAGAGTAATTGTTACTCTCTTCACTTCCTCGGGCTTGGTGTAAGCTTCCTTGGTAATAGTGAAATCGCCGTGGGAGCTTTCGCCCACAACCTTGTATTCGTACGTTGTGCCGGGTTTAAGACCTTCGAAATTATATTCAAATGTATAATCGGGAGCCATTTTTATAGCTTCTTCCTTAACCACAGTACCCGTGGATTTTTCGGAAAGAACAAGCTTTGCGCTTGTAAGGGTTGCATGGTTGAGTGTTTTGAGCGAGCCTTTTACAGTAAAGGATGTTTTTGTTTCGCCCGTTGTGCCGAGTGCGAATTCGGGTGTAAGCTCAAGTCTGTAGGCACCCGTAACTCTTATCTGCATTTCTTCGCCGGGCTCGGAAATAACTTCCACACGAAGATCCTTCATTGCTTCTGCAACAGCTTCGGCGTAAGTGCCCTCGCTCGTATACCACGTTTTGCTTACGGGGAACTTATATTCCGTGGGGTTGAACACATCTTTCGTGCCGCCGAAAGCAGCTTTGATGGTAGTGAAAGAAGATCTCTTCATTGCCGTTGTGTTCGTTGCGTATACGGCGAGCGTGGGGTCGTTACCGTCGTTGGAGTTGTTTGCCGCCGTGCTGCTGTAGTTGCTTTCGTCAACGTGCCAGATAAGTATTCCCTGCTTATCTGCAATATTGTAGTTGTCGAACGCCTCGCCTGCGTAATCGGGGGAAACGTATCTGTTTTCAATAAGGTAATATTCCTTAGGGTTGGGTGTGTTGAGCTTGATTACGTTGTACGTGCCCTGGCCGCTTGTTTTGGAGTAGAGCGTATAAATGCCGTCTTCCATAACGTCTGTAGCCTGGTAGAAGCCGTAGCCCGTTTTTTCAGATGTCATCGTAAAGGGGTCGATGTGGGAGGGCTGACCGCCGTGGCAGCCTTTAGCCATAAGCGAGTAGTAGCCGCAGGCAAAGTGGTAGCCGGGGTCGCTGCTGGATGCAGATTTATCTGTGTCGTAGTAGTCGGGTGCGCCGAGGTAGTGGCCAAGCTCGTGCGCCCAAACGGCAAATTCCGTTGCCTTATCTGCGCGGGAGCTGTTGTAAGACCAGGAGCCCGTTGTGAATATGCCGCCGTAGCCTACCTTGTAGCCTTCTTCGCAATCGTAGAGCATTTTGCCGTCATTTTTTCTGTAGTAAGCTCTGGAGCGGAATGCTTCCGTGGGGTACTGGCGCGCTTCGTTCCAGTTCCAGGGTGTCTGGGCAAGTTCTGCGCCGCCGTTTATAAAGGAGATGATAAGCTCGCGCTCGTCAATCTTACCGTTTTCGTTCTTATCGAACACCGCAAAGTCAACGTATTCGTCAACCTGCTCGATAGCCTGAGCGTAGTAGTAAACCCAGTCGCTCTGAGTAGAGAGGTGTCTGCCGTTTATAACGACTTCAACAACACCGTCGTTTGCAACGCCCTTCTTGGCGGCGTTTTCATATGTTTCGGGTGCGGGCGTGAAATAGAATTTATCGTCCGACATAAGCTTGTAGTAGTTTTTAAGCGTCTGGCCATTTTCACCGAAAAGCATATCGTACCACACAGTGTGGTCAAAATGACACCACTGCTCACCGTAAAGAAAGTTGCTTTCGGATAATACGGCGTTGTAATTTGAACCGTCTGCGTTATCGTCAATGCCGTTTCCGTTTGCATCGAAGTTAACAACTATGCAAAGAAGCGGAATGGGGTCGGGGCAGGGAACGCCGGGGGTGTAGTCGCTTATGGGGTAAGAAAGCACCTCTTCCTCCTCAGCTGCATTTACAAAAAGCGGCAAAACGCTTACTAACGCTGCTATGATCATAAGTGCCGCCAAAGTCATCGCCAATATGCGTCTTGTTCTTTTTCTCTTGTTCATGATATATTTCTTCCTTTCGTAAACCGCTTCCCTGTTTTTCGAAAATAGCTCTTTATTTTTTCGCAATAATGTGATACAATATGTAATAAAGGCGCAGTTAGGGCTACGGTATTCTAGCTTATATTATATAACTTTATCCCCGTTTAGTCAATATAATCAAAGTTTAAACGCCAAATTTCGTCACATTCGTCAATTTATAAAAAATTCACTTGTGGAATTTATCCAAATAAATATTTATCAAAAATGCAACATTGAAAGAAGGTTTTATCTATGTCAAAAATCAAAATGCCTCCCTCTACCCTGCTTGCCCCCATACCCGCGGTTATGGTCACCTGCGGCGACGAAAAAACAGGCACAGACATCGTCACTATAGCGTGGACGGGTATTATCAACTCCCACCCCGCGAAAACTTACGTTTCCGTGCGCCCCGAGCGCTTTTCCTACGGCATCATAAAGGAAAAGGGCGAATTCGCCATTAACCTCGTTTCCGCAGACCTTGCCCGCGCAGCCGACCTTTGCGGCATGAAAACGGGCGCAAAGGTTGATAAATTCAAGGAAGCAAAGCTCACGCCCGAATACGTAGAGGGTGCCGCCTGCCCCATTATAAAGGAATGCCCCATTTCCCTTCTCTGCAAGGTAACAGACATCGTGCCCCTTGGCTCGCACGATATGTTCATAGCCGAAATAACTTCTATTTACGTAAACGAGGAGATGATGGAAGAAGGCAAGCTTTGCATCAACCGTGCGCACCTCGCCGCCTACGCACACGGGGAATATTATGCGCTCGGCAAGCGCATAGGCAAATTCGGTTTTTCTGTTAAAAAGAAAACTCCTCCGAAAAAGAAATAATTTTTTACGAAAGCCTGCAAGAGTGGAACAAAAATCGCTTTTGCGATTTTTGAAATTTATTTTCTTCACGCTTTTCTTTGTTCAAAAGAAAAGCGCGGCAAAAGAAGTGAAAAAACGTGCCGTTTTATCGCTTCGTCACTTCAAACAAGAGCCGGAAAGAGCGCGCCTCTCCCCGCTCGTGATGTTCGTTCGTACCTTGCGAACATTCGGCGGAACCGCGAGGCGGAAAAGCGCTTCACAAACTTGCCATGGTCTGCGAACGCGCTATAGGCGCGACTGACTTTGGTTATGTGCGCGCACCATTTTGCAGAGAGTGAAAAATCTGCATATATTAAAATTTCGCCGTGGTTCCGAGTAAATTTTGCCAAAGCAAAATTTCAACTCGGGGAGGCGAAAGAAGTTTCAGCCGAAAGCAGAAGTGACAAGCCCGATAAATCCTGCAAGGATTTTTGCTTCTTTTTGCAACTTTTTCTTTCAAAAAGAAAAAGTTGAGAAAGCCCCGAAAGGCGCAGCCTTTCAATAATAAACGCAAAAAAATTCCTCCGAAAAATCGGAGGAATTTTTGTTTGCGGTTTTATTAATACATACCGCCCATGCCTGCGCCTGCGGCAGCGGCTGCTGCAGCGGCTTCAGCCTTGGGGTCGGGCTTATCGGCAACAACTGCTTCCGTTGTAAGAATTGTGGAAGCAACGCTTGCCGCGTTCTGGAGCGCGGAACGGGAAACCTTCGTGGGGTCGATGATGCCCGCTTCGAACATATCAACGTATGTTTCCGTAGCGGCATCGAAGCCAAAGCCGGGTTTATCGCTGTTCTTGATGTTGTTGATAACAACTGCGCCTTCAAAGCCTGCGTTGGATGCGATCTGGCGAACGGGCTCTTCAAGAGCTTTGAGAACGATCTTAATGCCTGTTTTTTCGTCGCCGTCTACCTCTGCAAGGAGCGCTTCAACGTCGCGGATAGTGCCAAGGAATGCAATGCCGCCGCCCGTTACGATACCCTCTTCAACAGCAGCCTTCGTTGCGTTGAGAGCGTCTTCGATGCGGAGCTTCTTTTCCTTCATTTCAACTTCCGTAGCCGCACCTACTTTGATTACGGCAACACCGCCTGCGAGCTTCGCAAGGCGTTCCTGAAGCTTTTCTCTGTCAAATTCGCTTGTGGTCGTTTCAATAGCGCCGCGGATCTGTGCTACGCGTGCCGCAATTTCTGCGGGAGCGCCTTCGCCGCCAACGATGATTGTATTATCCTTGTTGATCTTAACCTGGCGTGCGCGGCCGAGCTGGTAGATGCTTGTATCCTTGAGTTCAAGGCCGAGCTCGCTTGTGATAACCTCGCCGCCCGTGAGGATTGCGATATCGCGGAGCATTTCTTTGCGTCTGTCGCCAAAGCCGGGGGCTTTAACGGCTACGCAGGAGAACGTGCCGCGGAGCTTATTGAGAATAAGCGTTGTGAGCGCTTCGCCCTCGATATCTTCTGCAACGATAACGAGCTTTTTGCCTGCCTGAACGATCTGCTCGAGCAAGGGGAGAAGCTCCTGAATATTGGAAATATTCTTATCTGTGATAAGAATGAGAGCGTCGTCGATAACAGCTTCCATCTTATCTGTGTCTGTTACCATGTAGGGGGAGATATATCCGCGGTCGAACTGCATACCCTCTACAACCTCGCAGTATGTGTCTGCGGATTTGGATTCTTC
>JAFTNI010000172.1 GCA_017451975.1 Clostridia bacterium | reverse complement strand
GCTCACTTCGTGCAATAGCGAAAAAAGAAAAAACGACGCGAAGGCCACCGTATTTACAGATGCACTCGGGCGCGAGGTCAGTGTGAAAAAGCGCCCTGAAAGAGTCGCCGCTTTGCTTGGGAGCTTTGCCGATATATGGGTGCTTGCAGGCGGCGGGCTTTGCGCCGCGGCAGAGGATGCCTGGGAAGATTTCGGGCTAGAGCTTGGCGATGCCGTAAATATAGGCGGCGCGCACTCGCCAAGTCTTGAGCTTCTGATATCCTCCGCGCCCGATTTCGTAATCGCCAGCGCGTCAACCGCCTCAAACGTAGAGATGAAGGATACGCTTGAAGCGATGAACATTACGGTTGCTTATTTTGACATAGATAATTTTGAAGATTACCTTAATATGCTTAATATCTGCACGGATATTACGGGGCGCAAGGATTTGTACCAAAAAAACGGTGTAGAGCTGCAGAACCAGATAGAAAGCATAAAAGAACAATATGCAAGCGAAGCTCTACCTCCCGAAAACAGACGGGTATTGTTGCTCCGCGCCTCTTCAAGCTCGGTAAAAGCTAAAGGAAGCCGCGGCACCGTGCTTGGCGAAATGCTGGCAGATATGGGTTGCGTGAACATTGCCGATAACGATGCCAACCTTCTGGAGAATTTAAGCGCAGAGGCGGTTATTGCAAACGAGCCTCACCACATCTTTGTTGTAACAATGGGAAGCAATACCGATAAGGCTATGGCGTCACTAGAAAATATGATAAAGGAGAACCCTGCATGGGGCACGCTCGAGGCAGTGAAGAACGGCAGAATGCACGTTATGGATAAAGCCCTTTTCAACCTCAAGCCTAACGACCGTTTTGCAGAGGCATACGGAATTTTATATGAAAAGCTTACCGAAAAATAAAATAATACGTATATACTTTGCAGCAGTTATATTGCTTTTGCTTTCTGCGGTGCTCGGCATTTTACTTGGCGCAGCAAACGTGAGCCTTGGCAGTATGCTCGCTGCTATTGCAAGAGGGGATATGGAAAGCGCGGAAGCAAGAATACTCGTTTACGTTCGCTTGCCCAGGGTTCTTGCGGCGCTTGTGTGCGGTGCGGCGCTTGCAGTATCGGGTGCAGTAATTCAAGGCGTGCTTGCAAACAGGCTTGCATCGCCAAGCATTATAGGCGTAACCGCGGGCGCGGGGCTTGCAGTAACGCTCTGCTCCGCCCTTGGAATTATAGGCGGCCTAAGCCTTTCCCTTTTTGCGTTTGCGGGCGCTTTTCTTACCGTTATGCTTGTAAGCCTGGGCGCAAAAAAATGGGGGGCTTCGCGCGGAACGGTTATTCTGATGGGCGTTGCGCTCAATTCTCTGCTCGGTGCCGTATCCGATACCGTAACAACCTTCGTGCCCGAGGTCAGCATAATGAGCAACGATTTTAAAATAGGCGATTTTTCTTCCGTTACTTACGCAAAGCTCCTTCCAGCTTCCGCCGTCATAATCGTATCTGTTGCCGTGCTTATTACACTTTCAAACGAGCTTGACCTGCTTACGCTTGGCGATGAAAACGCAAAGGGGCTTGGGCTTAACACAGGGGCGGCAAGGGTGCTTTTTCTTCTCTTTTCCGCGCTTCTTGCAGGTGCCGCCGTGAGCGTGGCGGGGCTGCTCTCCTTCGTAGGGCTGCTCGTGCCTCACGCGGTAAGAAGAATTTACGGCTCATGCTCAAAGCATCTTATACTCTTGTGCGCGCTTTTCGGCGCAGGCTTTGTTTCCCTTTGCGATACACTCGCAAGGGTGATATTTTCACCGTATGAACTGCCCGTAGGCATTATCATGGCGTTTATAGGCGCGCCGTTCTTTATATTTATATTGGTAAAAGGAAAAGGGGGCGGCTCGCATGATTAAATTGGAAAATCTATCTGCAAGCTACGGCAAGCAACCTGTGATCGGCGGGGCTTGCGCAAGCTTTGAAAAAGGAAAGCTTACCGCTATTATCGGCGTAAACGGAAGCGGAAAAAGCACGCTTCTTAAAGCGATGCTCGGCATTTTGCCGTGCACGCAAGGAAATGTGTTTATAGACGGCGCAGAGCTTTCGGCACTAAAAAGGAACGAAATAGCAAAGCGGGCGGCATACCTTTCGCAAGGAAAGGAAGCGCCCGATATGACCGTAGGCGAAATGGTGCTTCACGGCAGGTTCCCTTACCTTTCTTACCCCAGGCGCTATACAAAAAAAGACCGTTCCTTTGCGCGCGCCGCAATGGAGCAAGTGGGCATATCAGGGCTTGCCGATAAGCCCTTGCATACACTATCGGGAGGTATGCGCCAAACGGCGTATATAGCCATGGCGCTTGCACAGGACACAGACTATATTCTGCTCGACGAGCCAACAACGTACCTTGATATATCGCATCAACTGGAGCTTATGGCAATACTGCGCAAGCTTGCCGATAACGGCAAGGGGGTTATCACGGTGATGCACGACCTGCCGATGGCGTTCGATTTTTCAGATGAGATAGCAATTCTTCACGGCGGTAAGATTATTTGCAAGGGCGAGCCTCTTGCAGTAGCAACTGCGCCCTATATAAAATCGATATTCGGCGTGGGGCTAAAGTACATCGCGGAAGAAAATAAATATATTTACAGCGGTATATGAGCATTTTGCAAAAACTCACGTAAGCTTTCTGAATTATGGCTTTTATTTGATAATTTTTTGTCAAAATATATCAAAAACTATTGACATTTGTATAAAAAGGTAGTAGAATACAAGCATTAAACTGAATAGAGCTAAATGAAATCAGCAGGAGATAAGGCAATAGCCTTTCCAAAGGGGTAATACTCTCGGGTGTCGTTTTGACGGAGACTGCTGGTGGATAGCAATCTGGAGAAGTCCGCTATGCGCGGATGCCGAAGGTGCAAACGGGGCAACCCTTAATCTCTCAGGCAAAAGGACAGATTAAATTTTACACTGAATATCTTTGTAATACCGTCTTCTCTTACCACCGCTATCCGACAGGCTAGCGGTGATTTTTTGTTTTGTTCAGTTAAAAAATTCATGGAGGTTCATTTATAATGGACAAAATCTTAAAAGTTGTCGAAAGTGTAAACGGCGAGATCAACGGTGTTGTATGGGGCACTTTCGGTTTACTTCTTCTCGTGGGCACGGGTATAATCGTTACAGTGCTCACAAAATTCTTCCAGATCTCGCACATCGGTATGTGGTTCAAGCATACACTCGGAAGCCTTTTCAAAAAGGACGTTATAAAGCATAGCAAGGAAAAGGGCTCTATTTCCCCGTTCCAGGCGCTTTGCACTGCTCTTGCCGCAACGGTAGGCACGGGTAATATCGCAGGCGTTGCAGCCGCTATATGCATAGGCGGTGCGGGCGCAGTATTCTGGATGTGGGTGGCCGCATTCTTCGGTATGATGACCAACTACGCAGAAAACGTTCTCGGCATCTATTTCCGCCGCAAAAACGAAAACGGCGAATGGTCCGGCGGCGCTATGTATTACCTTGCAAACGGTCTTGGCAAAAAGAAGGGTATGAAATACGTTGGCAAGTTCCTCGCGGCTCTTTTCTGCGTTTTCGCAATGCTCGCCTCCTTCGGTATCGGCAGCATGGGCCAGGTAAACAAAATCGTTACAAACGTTGCTCAGGCATTCGACGTTTCTGCTCTTTCTTCTATAGAAGTGTTTACGGGTGTTTCTCTCTATAATATCATTCTCGGCGCGGCAATTATGCTTCTCACAGCGCTTATTACACTCGGCGGTCTTAAAAGAATTGCAAACGTAGCGGAAAAAATCGTTCCGTTTATGGTAGTTCTTTTCGTTTGCGGTAGCATTACTATCATCGGCATAAACTACGCAAACATTCTTCCCGCTTTCAAAGCAATTTTCGTTAACGCATTCAAGCCCGAAGCATTTGTCGGCGGCGGCATCGGCGCTGTTATCGGCAAGGTCGTTACACAGGGCTTCAAGCGCGGTGTTTTCTCAAACGAGGCTGGCCTTGGCTCCTCTGTTATGGTTCACTCCAACTCCAACATAAAAGAACCCGTAAAACAGGGTATGTGGGGTATTTTCGAAGTATTTGCAGATACAATGGTTGTCTGCACTATGACAGCGCTCGTTATACTTACGGCAGGCGGCCTTGACGGAGGCGTGTTCAATGTTATCACGGGCGAGATTGCAGATGGTTATACCGATGCAACTCTCGTTGGCGGCGCGTTCAACTCCGTATTCTCTTGGGGTAATATCGGTGGAAAGTTCATAGCTGTTGCAATGTTCCTTTTCGCATTTACAACGGTTCTCGGCTGGTCTCATTACGGTTCCAAGGCTTGGGAATACCTCTTTGGTGCAAAAACAACGTTCATATTCCGCATTATTCATGTATGCACGGTTATTTTCGGTGCAGTGCTTACATCCTCTCTCGCATGGGATATTTCCGATACGTTTAACGGTCTTATGATGATACCCAACCTTATCGGCGTTCTCGTTCTTTCTCCTCTTGTTGTTAAGATAACAAACAACTACCTCAGAAGAGTGAAGAAGGGCGAAGATATTGAACCCATGTACAATGCCGACCCCGAAATTCAGGCAGCGGAAATGGCACGAACAATTGAAGAAGAATAATTTTAAAACCTGCGTTTTGCTAAACGCAGGTTTTTTTGCCTTAATTAATTATCATATTCTATAGGGCTTTTGCATATACTTTTTGTAATAATATTTTTGATAGGTGATTTTATGAAGCTATCGTTTAGAGCTTGGCAGTTAATTGGCTTTGCCGCCACCTCGCTTGGTGGCACGCTTTTGCATTTTTTATATGAATGGCTTGGCAAGGCTTTCTGGGTTGCTCCGTTTTCGGGTGTTAACGAATCAACGTGGGAGCATATGAAGCTACTCTTTTGGCCGATGTTCTTTTTCGCGGTTCCAGAAAGCTTTTTCTTCCATAACCGCGAGGATTTCTGGGGTGTGAAGCTGCGTGGCATTATTCTCGGGCTTATTGCAATTCCCGTTTTGTTCTATACTTATAACGGTGTGGTAGGCAAATCGCCCGATTGGCTCAATATAGCCATTTTCTACACTTCTGCCGCGATTTCATATATTTATGAAATCTACTTGTTCAATGGAAAGAAAGTGCGCGCAAGGTCGCCTAAAACAGCTGTTATATTGCTTTTGCTTATTGCCCTTCTCTTTTTCATCTTCACCTTCGCCGCGCCGAAAATCGGCATTTTCAAAGACCCTTTGGCAGGCACTTATGGAATTGATGCCTTAATATGAAAATTTCTTATATTTGTAGGTTTTGATCATAAAAAAATCCCTCATATCTCCTTGTTTATTACCTTCTGGCATGGTATAATTAAAATACAAAAATATAAATTTGAGAGGACTTTTTTATGAATTTTTTCAAAAAATTAAAATGTGTTTTTATATCACTTTGCCTCTTCGTTTGCTTCTGCGCGCCTGCATATGCGGCGACGGTTAACCTGAACGGAGATGCCTCTGTTAGCGTAAATGCGAAATATACCTCGGGCATTGTTGCCGATGTGTATTCCGTAGATATCGAATGGGGCAGCATGGAATTTGAATACGTAGACGCAGGCACGAAATGGGACCCCGAAACACATACGTATAAAACCGAAACCGAAGCCAAATGGACATTCGATGAAGGCGCTAATGAGGTAAAGGTTACGAACCACTCCAATAATCCCGTGGCGGTTGCCCTAAGCTATACGCCCGCCACAGATTTTTCTGGCATAACGGGAACGTTTGACGTAGCAGAAAAAACTCTCGCTTCCGCCGAAGGCAGTGCCGTGGAAAGTGCACCCTCTT
>JAFTNI010000171.1 GCA_017451975.1 Clostridia bacterium | reverse complement strand
GTGGCGACCGATACAACGAAAACCAAGTCGAGCCGCAGAACACTTCCTTTGATACCGCAGTTCAGAGAAATGCTTTTGCAAAGATGGGAGATGCAAGAGGAATGCAAGAGGGTGTGCGGCAACTGCTATAACACCAAATATCTCGATTATATTTGCGTCGATGAAATGGGGAATATCATTCCGCCAAACTACGTCACAGAAGCGTTTCCGAAGCTTCTGGCACGTCACGGTATGCGGCACATACGATTTCACGACCTACGTCATACCTGCGCTTCTATGCTCTTAAAAAACGGCGTGCCGATGAAGCAAATACAAGAATGGCTCGGTTACTCCGATTTCAGCACAAACGCGAATATCTACGCGCATTTGGCTTATAACTCCAAGCTGAACTCCGCAGAGGCAATGGTTACGGGAATGAAGTCTGCATTAAATTCAGTTATATAAACCAGAAAAGGCACAAAATGAGCCTGCAAAGTCAATTTGCAGGCTCGTTTTGTGAAAGGGCGATAAAAAAGATATTTTGGCATCTTAACCAATGGCTTTGAACTCTTACAAAACGAAGTAGCATCTTCTAATTGATCAAATAAATATCTTTATTCTTCATTTATGTCTTCTTCGAAAACAGTTTCAAACACTTCGTCTCCACGACCGTCTATAATATCGCTAAACCGAAGCATTGCCGTTTTCATTAAGTCAGTAGCATTTTTTTGCTTTTCCTTTGCTTCTAGAACATCTGCTATCAATCTTCTTTGCGTTTCTTTATCGGGGGGATAGCAAACCTCAATAGATTCAAAATCGCTTGTTTGTGTTCTTCTTCTATTGCTGTGCCCCGTTGTAATTGCCCGAAAAGCACGTTGGTAATATCTGCTTCGTAACAGAACAGCAAGAAATTCAGGATCAATTTCCTCAGTAAGCATTTCATATATGGGAAATTCTTTTGTTACCAAGGCATCATTAAACTGTTCGGGAACCACTGATATGCAACCTTTCCATAAGTCTATTGATGAATATACCAAATCTCCTTGCTGTGCTTTAAACCATGTTGACGGACTATCCTCAAAATACATTCCCAACCATTCCGGAGGATTTTTTCCTTTACCCGCTTCGCGTGGTCGAATATCTCCGGTTTGAGAAAGTGTCATTACGGTTACAGGCGTTTCTGGAGATTCCTGCGGACGTACAACAGATTCTCGTCTTCGCATTAGCTGAGATATTTTCTTGCTAATCCATCCATCTGGTAAGGTTTGCTGCTCTTGAACTTTAAACAAGTGATATTTGGGGTCTAATCTGTGGCTTTCGTGTGCAGTCCATACATTACAGATATCTAATCCGACACAATCATTCATTGTAGCAATATAATTGCTTGGGTCTAAACAAAAACAGCGATATTCACCAAGAATTGTTCCACTTTGGTCTTCAGCAAGATGACCACCAGCAGAGCCGCGGTACAAATCATTTTTATCGATCAGGGCACCAGTTGAAGAATAACCTACATAGTTTGCCTCAGCCATAAATACTTTGTAGGGATTAGCGGATAGTGCCGCAAATATTGCTTGTTCCTCGTTTTGTCCTGCGGCAATTTTTGCATCGTATATCCTTTCAAAGGATGTCCGTTGATCATAATTAAACTTTTTAAAAAATAAGATAGATGTTTTGTTTTGTGCTCCCGATTTTCTAAAAGCATAATCGGGCAACGAGATAACCGCCAATATTTTACCGTGTTTTATCAGATAATTTCTAAGTTGCGGACAGTTAGATTGTTCACCTTGATTGTTAAATACACCATCAGGTAATACAAGCCCCAAAAGTCCGTCTTCTTTCAGCATCTTAATGGATTTTTCAACAATGATGTGTTCAGAAGGAATTTGTGCTCTTCCTGCTGATATTTCAAAGTCTTCAAGAGAGCTTTTTCCTAACTGATCTTCGTCTCCCTCTTTGATAGTATCACCAAACGGTGGATTTCCGACTACCACATGGAAATTTTCCTCTCCCAGTCGGAGTCTTTCTTTGGTAAACTCAGTATCAAGGCAACTTTTGTCTCCCTCAATATTGGTGTGTCCATCGTGATGTAACAAAAGATTTATCTTGCAAATTCGAGCAAGTATTTCATGAATTTCGATGCCGTAAACCTGATTAAGGGCAAAGTCCGTTTTTATTCTCTCGAGTTCACGGCGTCCAGCATAATTTTTATCCAATTTATTCCATACCTGAAGAAGCACCTCCAGCAAGAAGCCGCCGCTTCCGCACGTAGGATCGATAACATAATGCTCGTGCTGAATATCTAACATAGCAACGGTAAATCTTGAGAGTGGACGCATAGTAAAATACTGTCCCAGTTCTCCTCTAAAAATAGAACCGAAGAATATTTCAAAAGCAGCACCAATATTGTCAACAGATGTGTCTGTTATACATATATCCTGCAAAACCTTTACAACCTCAACTATTTTTTTGTCAGATAAATTTATTGAGATTTGTTCCGGAAAAATTGTAGGATCAGCCAAACAAGCCTGTTTAAATAACTCATGAACTCTTGTAGCTACAGCTACGTAAGTCTCATTTGTTCCGACTTGAAATTGTCTCGGGGTGTTATTGGGAGTATGCCGCTCATCCTCAACCTTGGCAAGCATCAATTTGCTCCATTCATCAAAAGCAAGGAGAGGATCCCGCTTACCACCTGCCCAAATAATAGAATGTGCTCTTTTAACTTTTGACTCTAATTGGTAATCTGTTGCCGACTGTATATCGTTATTTCCTGGTCCGGCAATAAACGTATATTCTGGAATTTGACCATATTGAACTGGAACAACATCACGCGATCCTTTAATATTTTCCGTTCTCTCCGTAGGAGGGTAGTTGGCTACGTCAAAAAAGATAGACTCTCCGAAGCTTTCAAACAAAGCTATGGGGGCTCTGAGAGAATTTGCATTTCCAAACAATTGCTCAATTGCTTGGCTTTGCTCTCTTTGCGACAATCTCTCTTTTTTATTCTCTACAACAAGATAAGGATTTTGACATCGTTCATCAGTATATACAACTATATCGGCAAAATCTTCGGGAGTTCTGCGGGGAACTACAACCTCGGTTTTAATGCTATGCGGTGTATAGGATTTTTCCAAAACCAAAAAAGCAATAGTTCTTGCCCGTACCCATTCCTCCGGATCAGTCCAATTATATGTTTTCTTGTAATGAATATTGTACGTTATCCTATCGTTGTGGATTTCGATTATATTTCGTTGAATTGCATTTAAAATAAGGGGATCGTTTTCAAAATCAATTCTGTTTCTCATCTTGAAATCTCCTTTCAGAGTGGGCTACTCTGATATTATATCATATAACTATACTTTTTTCAAGGTATTATGCTAACTTTATCAATAAAATATAGTTCCAAATTTGTATAAGGCATTTGGATGTGTTTTATTTGCAACAGTTCAAATCTATTCAGTATAGGAAAAAATCCCTTTTTCATCTGCAAAATTGAACATAAAAATTTCGCACCGAAAAAGCAAAAAAGCCTTGGAAAATCAAGGCTTTTCGCGGCGATATCTTTTTCATCGCCCTTTTTTGGCGGAGAAGGTGGGATTTGAACCCACGCGACGCTTTCGCGCCCTACGAGATTTCGAGTCACGCCTCTTCGGCCACTTGAGTACTTCTCCATAAAAATATTAAATTGTTTTGAAATGATGTTCGGAAAGGGATTTGAGTGCCGGCGACGCCTCTTCTTCCCATTGCGGTGCCCAAAATTTCAAATCGCTGTTCGCTCAGAAATTTTGACCGCTACCACTCCTTATTGCTCGCTATATCTGCCGCCCGGCAGCGCTCGCAAACGTCCCCACTTGAGTACTTCTCCGTATTTCTCACAAATTATATCATATCTTAGCCGTTTTGTCAAGCAAAAGCCCCCACTTTTTTGAAAAAAGCGGGGGTTTTTATTCGCAAAATTTACGCTTATTCGAGCTCATCGGGCAAAAGGTCGAGAATATCACTCAATATGTAATTTGAAATCATCATGCCTTTTCGTGTAAGCCTGTAGCCATAGGCGGTTTTTACCATGTGCCCGCTTTGGATAAAGCGCTCGATTTTTTCGCTGTATTCTTTTTCGAAGTCAAGCCCGAAGCGGCGCTTATATTCCTCTGCGTTTATGCCTGCGCGCAGGCGCATAAACGTCATAACAAAGCGCGTTTCAAGCTCCTCGTGGTTGAACATATATTCTCTTTCGCGTATTTCGCTTTCCTTTTTCACACAAGAGATATATCGCTCTATATCGGGCAGGTATTTATACTCCATATTGTCGATAAACGACGTTGCCGAAGGGCCGAAGGAAAGGTATTCCTTGCCCGTCCAATATTTGATATTGTGGCGGCAGCCGTACTCTTTTTTTGCAAAATTGCTTATTTCATATTGCAGGTATCCTGCCGATTCAAGTGTTTTGCAGGCTGCCATGTACATATCGTACTGCTCATCCTCATCGGGCAAAAGCGCGCGTATATTTTTATTTCTGCCGAAAGGGGTATTGGGCTCTATGGAAAGGCCGTAGAAGGAAATATGCTCGGGACCCATGGAAATTACGTAATCTATGGAATCCAGAAGCTTTTCCTTCGTTTGCCTGGGCAGTGCATAAATAAGGTCGATATTGATATTAGTAAAGCCTTCCATACGCGCAAGCATATATGAATGCTCAAATTCATCGCGCGTATGTATGCGCGAAAGCATACGGAGCTCGCCGTCGTCTGCGCTCTGTAGCCCAAGGCTCAGGCGGTTTATGCCCAGCTCGCGGTAAACCGCAAGCTTTTTGCTATCGAGCGTGCCCGGGTTTGCCTCCAGCGTGATTTCGGCTGTGGGCGAAATATCGAAAACCTCGCGCACGGTTTTCATTATTTCGCAAAAGCTTTCTATTGGCAGAAGGCTTGGCGTGCCTCCGCCGAAAAATATTGAATCCACGAGGTAGTTTTTCGCAATGCGCTTTTTGCGGCGCATATGCTCTGTTATAGCCATGGTATATTCCTGTATAAGGTCCTCGTTTGTTATGGAGTAAAAATCGCAGTAGGCGCATTTGTGGGCGCAGAAGGGAACGTGGATATATAAGCCGAGCGGCTTCTGATTCTGGAACATTGCGCGTTTTCTCCTTTACGCTGAAATTATTCTTCGTCGAGCTTGAGAACAGCCATAAACGTTTCGGGCGGAACCTCCACGCTGCCGAGCTTTCTCATGCGCTTTTTACCTTCTTTTTGCTTTTCAAGCAGCTTCTTTTTACGCGTAATATCACCGCCGTAGCATTTCGCAAGCACGTCCTTACGCATAGCTCTTACGGTTTCGCGCGCGATAACTCTGCCGCCGATAGCTGCCTGAACGGGAACCTCGAAGAGCTGGCGCGGTATATTGTCGCGAAGCTTTTCTACAATTTTTCTGCCGCGGGAATAAGCCTTGTCTGAGTGAACTATGAACGAAAGCGCGTCTACAACCTCGCCGTTGAGAAGCACTTCAAGCTTCACGAGCTTGCTTTCAAGGTAGCCGTCAAGCTCATAGTCGAGCGAGGCGTAGCCCTTGGAACGGCTCTTGAGCGCATCGAAAAAGTCGTAGATAATTTCGTTGAGGGGGAGTATATAGTGAAGCTCCACGCGGGAACTGTCTATATAAGTCATATTTTTATAGTCGCCTCGGCGGTCGCGGCAAAGCTCCATAATACCGCCTACGTAATCTGTGGGAACGATGATGCTCGCTTTAACAACGGGCTCCTCTGCCTTTGCAATCTGCTCGGGGTCGGGGTAGTTTGCGGGGTTATCGATATAAATTGTTTCGCCGCTTCTCATGGTAAGCTTATAAATAACGCTGGGCGCCGTGGTAACGAGGTCGAGGTTAAATTCGCGCTCAAGTCGCTCTGCGATAATTTCCATGTGAAGAAGGCCCAGGAAGCCGCAACGGAAGCCGAAGCCGAGCGCAATGCTCGTTTCGGGCTCAAAGGTGAGCGCCGCATCGTTCAGGCGAAGCTTTTCGAGCGCATCGCGAAGGTCGGGGTACTTTGCGCCGTCTGCCGGGTATATACCTGCGTAAACCATGGGCTGTGCGGCGTGGAAGCCGGGGAAGGCTTCTGCCGTGGGGTTATCGTCGTCTGTAACCGTATCGCCCACCTGCGTATCCGCCACGCTTTTTATGCTGGCGGTAATATAGCCGACCTCGCCCGCGGAAATTTCCTTGGCGGGCATAAGACCGAAGGCAGACATATAGCCGACCTCTACGGTTTCAAAGGTGGCTCCCGTGTTCATAAGGCGTATTGTCTGGCCTGCGGAAAGCTTGCCGTCCATCACGCGAACGTAAATAACAACGCCGCGGTAGGAATCGTAGTAAGAGTCGAAGATAAGGCATTTAAGCGGTGCGTTTTCATCGCCCTCGGGCGCGGGAATATCCGTAACTATCTTTTCAAGTATATCTTCAATGTTCAAGCCCGTCTTTGCGGAAACGGCGGGGCAGCCCTCTGCGGGTATGCCGATAACGTCCTCTATTTCCTTGCGCACGCCCTCTATGTTGGCGCTGGGGAGGTCGATTTTGTTTACGACGGGTATGATTTCAAGGTTTTGCTCGAGCGCAAGGTATGTGTTGGCAAGTGTCTGCGCCTCTATGCCTTGCGTTGCGTCTACGACGAGAAGTGCGCCCTCGCACGCGCCGAGCGAGCGCGAAACCTCGTAGTTGAAGTCGACGTGTCCCGGCGTGTCTATAAGGTTGAATTCGTATGTTTCGCCGTCGCTCGCCTTATAGTTGAGCTTTACTGCGCGCGCCTTTATGGTTATGCCGCGCTCGCGCTCGATATCCATATTATCGAGAATCTGCTCCTCCATATCGCGCGTGGCGATGCTCTGGGTTTTTTCCAGAATTCTGTCGGCAAGTGTGCTTTTGCCGTGGTCTATATGTGCAATAATCGAAAAATTTCGTATTTTTTCCTGTCTGTCCATTTTTATCACCGAAAAAAGATTTTATTTTGTTGTTTATATCTAATAGTATACCACCAAAAACGAAACTTTTCAACAGTTTTTTCTTCATTTATATATTGATATTATTAAAAAAGTGTGGTAAAATATTTTATAATATGTTTTTTATATCATTAAAAATAGAATATTATGTATTTTATAAAAATTAAAAATTTTTTGGAGGAAATAATGATTTACGAAAATATCGAATTTCTCACTAAGGCAGACCCTGAAGTTGGCGAATACGTTGCAAAAGAGCTTGAACGCCAGCAGGAGAGCATAGAGCTTATCGCTTCCGAAAACTGTGTTTCCGAAGCTGTTATGGCTGCTATGGCATCTCCTCTTACGAATAAATATGCAGAGGGTTACCCCGGCAAGCGCTACTACGGCGGCTGCAAATACGTTGACGTTGTGGAAGATATCGCGCGCGAAAGAGCAAAGAAGCTTTTCGGCGCAGAGCACGCAAACGTTCAGCCCCACAGCGGCGCGCAGGCTAACACAGCCGTTTACTTCGCGCTCCTTCGCCCCGGCGACACAGTGCTCGGTATGAGCCTTGCAGACGGCGGCCACCTTACACACGGCTCCCCCGTTAACATTTCCGGCTCCTTCTTCAACTTCGTTTCCTACGGTGTTTCCGCAGAAACGCAGACGATAGATTACGATGCACTCCGCGAAAAAGCGCTTGAATGCAAGCCGAAGCTTATTGTTGCGGGCGCTTCCGCTTACCCCAGAATTATCGATTTTGAAAAGATTTCCGCTATCGCAAAGGAAGTCGGCGCATACTTTATGGTAGATATGGCGCATATTGCGGGCCTTGTTGCGGCAGGTCTTCACCCCAACCCCGTTCCTTATGCAGATATCGTTACTACAACTACGCATAAAACGCTCCGCGGCCCCCGCGGCGGTATGATCCTTTGCCGCGCAGAGCTTGCAAAGGCCATTGATAAAGCTGTATTCCCCGGTACACAGGGCGGCCCCCTTATGCACGTTATCGCCGCAAAGGCAGTTTGCTTCGGCGAAGCGCTCACAGATGAATTCAAGGAATACCAGAAGCAGATTGTGAAGAACGCGAAAGCGCTCGAAAAAGCGCTTATCGAAGAGGGCTTCGACCTTGTTTCCGGCGGCACGGATAACCACCTTATCCTTCTCGACCTCAGAAGCAAGAACCTTACGGGTAAGGCTTTCGAAGCAATGCTTCAGGAAGTTAACATAACGGCTAACAAAAACGCTATCCCCTTCGACCCCCAGAGCCCGTTTGTAACAAGCGGCCTCCGCGTTGGTACACCTGCGGCTACAACACGTGGCCTTAAAGAAGAAGATTTCGCAAAGGTCGGCCACCTTATGGGTATGGCGGCAAACGATTTTGAAGCTAATAAGGAATATATCATTCGCGAAATTGCCGCTATTTGCGAAAAATACCCCCTTTACAGCAAATAATCGGCTATGAAAAGACCGGAAGAAAAACTCGTTGCTCTGCTTTCTGCCCGCGGGCTTACTTTTGCCACGGCAGAAAGCTGCACGGGCGGTTTGATACCTAAAAAAATAACGGATATTTCCGGCTGCTCCTCCGTTTACCTGGGCGGTGTTGTTTCCTACGCCAACTCCGTTAAAGAAAACGTGCTCGGCGTAAGCGGTGAAACGCTTGCAACAGTTGGCGCTGTTTCGCCCGAAACAGCAGAGCAGATGGTGCTTGGCGTACGCAAGCTTACGGGCGCAGACGCGGCCGTTGCAACAACGGGCATAGCGGGCCCGGGCGGCGCCACGGCGGGCAAGCCCGTGGGGCTTGTTTATATTTCCGCTTCGTTCCGCGAAAAAACCGTGGTAACGAAAAATGTTTTCCCCGGCACGCGCGAGGAAGTGCGCGAGCAGGCGGCGAATAAAGCGCTCGAATTGATTTTAGGGCTTATAAGCGAAATTGAGTAAAAAATAATTCAAATAAAGAAAGGAAAGCGCTATGGCAAGGGAAGCAAAGCCGAAGGTTTCGGCTTATACGGAAGAAAAACTCAGTGCCGAAATTAAAAATACCATATCAGGCGCTTTCATTTTCTTTGGCGACGAAGATTATATGAAGGAGCACTACCTTGGAAAAATACGCAAAAAAGTGCTTACGGCAGAGGGATTTGAAGCCTTCAACCACTTCATAGTGTCTTTTTCGGCAGGGGGAAACCTTTCTGCCGATGAGCTTTTTGCCCGACTTACCGATGCGGTAGATGCCTTCCCCATGTTTGAGGAACAGAAGCTGGTGGAAATACGCGACCTTTCGCTTATGCAGATAAGCCCGAAAAACCTTGAAGCTTTGCTGGGCATACTTACCCACGCAAACACGCTTGAGGACACGGTAACGGTGCTTAACCTGCGCGAAAACGAATACGTAGTCGACTATAAAACGGAGCAGAGCGCAACCTATAAAAAGCTTTGCGCGGCGGCGAAGGCCGTGCGCTTCGATACGTATACGCCCGAGCGCCTTGCGACGTGGGAAAAGAAATATTTTGCCGCACGGAATATGTTCATAGCACAGGACGCGGCGCTTATGCTCGCGGATATGTGCGCGCACAGAATGTTCACCATAAGCTCGGAATTTGCAAAGCTTACGGCGTACGCCGAGGCTATGGGCAAAAACACCATAACGGCAGAGGACGTGCGCGCCGTTTGTGCTATAAGCGAGCGCGAGGAAGCGCCGTTTGCGCTTTCAAACGCGGCGGAAAAATGGAATATAAAAGAGGTTCTTGCCGCTGTAAACGACCTGAAGGACCTGAAAAAAGAGCCCGTGGCAATACTCGCCCGCTTTTCGGGGCTTTTTGAGGATATGCTGCTTGCCAAAACGGCGAGGGACGCCGGCAAAACTGCCGCAGAGCTTGCGAAGGTGCTGAAAACGCGCGAAGCGAGAGCCGCAAGACTTATGTCAAGTGTTGCAAACGTGCCGCTTGCGAAGCTTGAGGAGTGCATAGACGAAGCCTACCGCACAGATCTGAAGCTTAAAAGCAGCAGCACAGACCCATGGGTCGTTATGGAAACGTTTATAGCAAAGGTATATACACCGAGGTCGCTTTTATGATGAAGATTTCACGCCCTATTATAGTAGAGGGCAAATACGACAGGCTTAAAATTCTTTCCGTAGCGGAAGCAAAGGTTATTACTACAGATGGGTTCGGCATTTTTTCCAAGGCGGAAAAAGCAGAATTTCTGCGCCGCCTGGCTGAGCAGAACGGCGTTATTGTAATAACAGATTGTGACGGTGCGGGATTAATTATTAGAAACCACTTGAAAAATATAATTTCAAGTGATAAAATAATACACATATATACACCGGAAATAAAAGGAAAAGAAAAAAGAAAGAAGCTACCTTCAAAGGCAGGCTTCCTTGGGCTTGAGGGCATGAGCCGCGAGTGGCTTGAAGAGGCGCTCGCGCCTTTTGCAGACGGCGCGCCCGAAAAGAAAGAAAACGCGCTTTCGCTTACGAAGGCAGATTTCTATGAGCTTGGGCTTTCCGGCGGCGAGGCAAGCGCTCGAAAGCGAAAAATGCTTGCAAAGGAGCTTGCGTTGCCTTCCATAATTTCGGCAAACTCGCTTCTTTATGCCGTAAATACTCTTATTTCCGAAGAAGAATTCTACAGAGCTCTTGAAAAAGTGGCGGGGGAGAATTTATAATGGTAAAACTTATCAATAAAATTGCCGATGCGGTGCTCGGCTTTCTGCACCTTTCAAAATTCAAGGAGCAGATAATGTACCTCGGCGTGGGCGTGCTTACAACGCTCGTGGATTGGGCGGTTTACGCTCTGTTCGTTCTTTTTGTGCCGAGCGTTGGCGGCGAATTTCTGAAGGCTATTTCGCCGAATATACTTTCCTACAGCATTGCTTGGCTTGCTGCGGTTATATTTTCCTACGTTGCCAGCAAAACGCTTGTTTTCAAGCCTACCGACGAAAAGGTCAGCACGCAGTTTCTTAAATTTTTCGGCTCGCGTGCAATAACGCTTGCGCTTTCCATTGCGGGCGATATATTCCTTTCCGGCGAATATGCACTTGTTAAAATCGAAAATCCGTTTATTGCAAAGCTTATAATATCCGTTGCAATAATTATAATAAATTACATTACAAGCAAATGGCTTGTATTTACCAAAAAGAGCCCGAACGGAGAAGAGAAATGAACACACAGTATAACGGAGTTTTGCTCGCCTATATAGGCGATGGCGTGCTGGAGCTTCTGGTGCGCGAAAAGCTCATAGCTTCGGGTGAAACCGGCACGGGAAAGCTTTCTGCCATGGCGCAGAAAATAGTTTGCGCCCCCGCGCAAAGCGAAATGGTAGAAAAGCTTCTGCCTCTTCTTTCGGAAGAGGAGCTTGCCGCATATAAGCTTGGCAGAAACCATAAGGTAAACGGCAAACCCAAAAATGCGAGCATTGTTGAATATCACCGTGCTACGGGTATGGAGGCGGTTTTCGGCTACCTGCACCTTGCGGGTAAGCACGGGCGCGTCCGCGAACTTTTTGATGCACTTTACACAAACATCTGAAAACATATATTACGAATGTCTTTTTATTTGAGAGGTTATTTTTATGAAGAAAAGCAAACAGATTGTTACATTATCGGAAGATACGATAAATCAGCTTAAAGATGCGCTTGCAGAGGCGCTTCCTTCGCTTAGAAAAATACTCTGCCTTTCGCAGAATGATTTCGGCGAAAGAACGGGAGTTTCCCGCATTCGTCTCAGCATGATTGAATGCGGCAAATACAGAATGACATGGTCACAGTTTACGTCTTTCATGTTAATTTTGATACTTAATCCTCAATGTAAGAATATTTTGATAAGAAAGGAAATTCTCACCCCCGAGCTTATTTCATATTTTGAATGCAAATATATCGGCGAAGAACCCGACTACGAAGTTAAGCTTCATTGAGCATAAATCCGCAATTCCACAGTAATATTATCAGTATGTTGTAAAGTATAAACCAACAAAAAGACCTGCAAAAGCAGGTCTTTTTGTTTTATCAGATATCCATTTCAAAATCGAACGTGAATTCTCTGTCTTTGAATTTGTACATTTCGGGCAGGCGGGGGCCGCAGGAGTTGGAGCCTATGCCGTTATTCTTATAGCAGATGAGCATAACCGTGCTTTCGCTTTCGCAAAGCTCGTGGATATGCTTCTTATCTGTAAGCTCCTCCGGCGTATAGTGAAGCGCGGAAAATTCAAATGCCTTGCCGCTGAATCTTGCCGTATTTTTGCCGTTTGTAACCTCTGCAAAATCTGCGCCGTAGTGGTTTGCGCAATCCTGCGGTTTTATCATAGGCACGAATTCATCTGTAACCGTGGAGTTATAAACGCCGTAATATGTGTGTGCCACCATATCGATATAGGAGGAAAGGGGACCGTATGCGGTGTATTTGAGGTTTTCAAAGTCCTTTGTAAACTCGAAAAGGAAGCCGAAGCGCGGTACCTGATCTACATAGTTTTTCTCGTGGCGCTTTGCGTGAACGCTGAAGCTGAAGCTGCCGCCGCAAACGGTTATATCTATATTAAGGTAGAAAAGGGGAGTTCTTGCCTTGGGCGCGAGAATGCCGTCGAGGTGGATAAGCGCTTTGCCGTTTTCCTCTTTAACCTCGTATGCTGTGGAGGCGTAGGTTGTATAGCGCAGATAATCGTTGTTCCAGCGGCGAACGTTGTTCATATCGTTATCTGTGGGCGCGCGCCATACGGTTATGCGCGATGGCGCGGCGAGAAGCTCTTCGCCGTCTTTTTCAAGTGAGGTAAAGCTTGCCTTTACGAGGTCGAGCGTTGCCTTCACGTTTTCGCTTACGATGTAGGCATATCTGCCTTTAACGGAAACAGACGTGGGGGCATACGCCTTTGCTTTGGGGTATTC
>JAFTNI010000170.1 GCA_017451975.1 Clostridia bacterium | reverse complement strand
ATATATTACCTCACGTTTCTTGGTTGAAATTTTGTTATGTTATAGGCATTATATTCATATGCCGGTATTTCTGTTCTAAACGCTTTTAAACGATATAATTTTGGTATAATTATACCACATATTTTTAAAAAGTGCAACCATATTATAGTAATATTCTGAAAATTTATTGCAGATATGGCGGAATTTTTTTCAAACGCTTGATTTTCGGCAAATTCCGTGATATGTTATAAATATAGGTCGCTCAATAATAATATGGTAGCGAAACAAGGAGGAAAAAATGAAACTTGAACTGAAGAACATCGATAAATCGTTCGGTGAAAAAGAGGTTCTTCGCGGCGTTTCCTTTACGGCGGAAAGCGGCAAGGCTTTTGGCTTGCTCGGCAGAAACGGCGCAGGCAAAACCACCGCGATACGCATTCTTATGAACGTATTCCCCGCAAACAGCGGCGAAGTGCTTGTAGACGGCAAGCCCGTGGATTACGGCAAAATTGGTATAGGCTACCTTCCCGAAGAAAGAGGTCTTTACCCTAAAAAGGTTATTATAGACCAGCTCGTGTATTTTGCCGAGCTTAAGGGAATGAACAAAAAAGACGCCATTAAAGCTATAGATTATTGGCTTGAGCGCCTTGGCATGGGCGAATACAGAAACAAAAGGCTCGATACCCTTTCAAAAGGCAACCAGCAAAAAATACAGCTTATAACGGCGCTTGCGCATAACCCCCACATCATTATTCTCGATGAACCCTTTTCGGGCCTCGACCCCGTAAACGCCATGCTTCTCAAGGATGTTGTAAAGGAGCAAATAAAAGCGGGCAAAATAGTGCTTTTCTCCAGCCATCAGATGAGCTATATAGAGGAATTCTGCGATAGCATCGCTATCATCAACGCGGGCAAGGTTGCGCTTCACGGCGACCTCCACGATATAAAAAGAAATTACGTGCGCGATAAGCTCGTGGTAAGCACCACAAACCCCGGGCAGATAATGGCAGATTTCGGCGGCAGCTGCAGCGTTCGCGACGACGGCACACTTCTCATAAAGCTCGCCTCGCCCGACGGCAAGCGCGAAGCAATGAAGCGTCTTGTGGAAAACTACGATATCGACGAGGTTAAGGTTTTCGAGCCCTCGCTTAACGATATTTTCGTAGAATACGCAGGCGAGCAGATTTAAGGGGGAGAAAAAATGAAACAGTTTGGTAAAATACTTAAATTTGAGCTTAAGGGATACCTTAAAAACAAAATGTTCGTGGGCATTACTATTTTCCTCGTGGTGGCTATTGCCGTAGTGATGTTCCTGCCCAACATAATCGGTGCAATAAGCAGCGATACACCCGATACGCCCGATTCACCCGAATATAAGCCCACAATGCTCATCCACGCAGAAGATAACGCCCTTGCGCTTCTTATAAAGGAATATTTCTCTGAAACCTTTGCAGAGTATAACGTAGCAATCGCCGAAGGCGGCGTTGAAGACGCGAAAGCGCAGATAATTGCGGGCGAAGCCGAGTGCGCATTCGTTATGAGCAGCGCTTCTGCATACACATACTATGTAAATAACCTTTCTATGTACGATTCCAATACGGTTATTGCCGATAGCGTGCTTACAGAGGTTTACCGCGTTAACGCTATGATGCAGAACGGGCTTACACCCGATCAGGTAGGCGAAATTATGTCTGTAACCATAGAAAGCGACACGCTCACGCTCGGCAAAGACCAGATGCAGAACTTTTTCTATACGTATATTATGATTTTCGCGCTCTATATGGTAATAATGCTGTACGGTCAGATGGTGGCAACAAACGTGGCAACGGAAAAAAGCTCCCGCGCAATGGAGCTTCTCGTTACGAGCGCGAACCCCTCCAGCATGATGTTCGGCAAGGTGCTTGCCTCTTGCCTTGCTGGGCTTATGCAGCTTGTGGCGGTTTTCGGCTCTGCGCTGATATTCTATAATGTAAATAAATCTGCTTGGGGAGATAACGAAATAATAGAATCTATTTTCAATATTCCCGTGGATCTTTTCGTTTATCTGATCGTGTTCTTCGTGCTGGGCTTCCTTATATACGCTTTTCTTTACGGCGCTATAGCTTCCACTGCTTCCAAGCTTGAGGATATCAATACATCGGTAATGCCCATAACATTCCTCTTTATTATCGCATTTTTCGTTGTTATGTTCTCTATGATGGATGGCGAGGTAGATTCGCTTATTATGAAGGTATGCTCTTATATTCCGTTCACATCGCCCATGGCAATGTTCACCAGAATATGCATGTGCACGGTTGCGTGGTATGAAACGGCAATTTCTATTGCTATTCTTATTCTCTCCACCATCGGCATCGGCTTCATTTCGGCAAGAATTTACCGCGTGGGCGTTCTTCTCTACGGCACGCCCCCGAAAATAGGCACGATACTCAAAACGGTTTTCAAAAAGAACTGAATAGAAAAGCAGCAACCCGTGGGTTGCTGCTTTTTGCGTGTAGAGAAAGTTTTTCAGAACAGAAAATTATACAAACGGTGCCAAATGGACTGTCGGGGACTCCGGTCCCTACAGAGTAGCCTTCTATTTATGCAAAATCCCGTAGAAAGCGGTGCGAGAAATGTAGCGAGGAAGAGAAAACGCGATTGAGCGTTTTCCCGAGCGGGGTATCGGAGGCTATGCTCCGATACCGTCCCGTTTCTCTTCCACTCAAGAGCATAGCAAAAAAATAAAAAAGCACTCGCTAAGGGGTGCCTACCATAAAGCAGGTTTACCTGCCGAAAAGCAAAAGGAGT
>JAFTNI010000017.1 GCA_017451975.1 Clostridia bacterium | reverse complement strand
TTATGTAAGCGGTACTATCACGATTGCCCCTATGCCTATTACTATAAGAGTTCAGCCTCTTGGCACAATGTACACGGGCAAAACGGCAAAATATACTTATACGCAGCCCCAGATTGCTTACGGCGACGAAATGAAGGATATAGGCGAGATTGTATTCAGCACTTACGCAAACGATTACATAACGCCCGCTATAAATGTAGGCACGTATACCGTAAAAGCATCGGTTACGAATATTGGCAGTGCTCACGACAACTATAAAATAACGTTTGTTGAGGCTACGCATACGATAAGCCCCGCACCCCTTACGGTTACGCTTAACAATGCCGAAAAGGTATACGGTCAGGCAACACCCGTGTTTACCGTAAAATCCCACAGCGGATTTGTTGAGGGCGAATCCTTCAATACCATCGGTAACATTGTGTTCGATGAAGCTCTTCAGAATAAAGCGGACAGCGGCTCTTACACTATAAACGCAACGCTCAATTCCGCAACGGAAGAGCAGGCAAATGCGGCAAAAAACTACTATATAACAATCAACCCGGGCACTTATACAATAAATCCCGCACCCCTTACGGTTACGCTCGGAGTAACGGGAGATAAGATTTTCGACGGAACGAATAATAACCAGAGCTACTTCACCTTGAAGGTAGACGGTCTTATAGACGAAAGCCACCTTGCGGGGCTCGGCGTATTTACGTATGAAGGCGATGCTGTAAGAGCAGTAGACGCAGGCACGTACACGCTTTCTGCTTCGCTAAGCGCGGCAAACAACAACTATTACGTTAAGGAATACAAAACCTGCGAATTCACTATCCTCAAGAAGCATATCAACGTAGAAGTTCAGGCGGAAGATAAGAAATACGACGGCAAAGCCGGCGCAAACGTTTATACGGTAACGTCGGGTGGCTTGGTGAACAACGATAACCTCGTTGCTCTCGGCAACATCGTTCCCGTGTACGCTTCCGAAGCGAAGAACGTGGGCGAATACGAAATCACCGTTGACGTAGACGCGCTCAACGCTTCGCTCAAGAACTATACTGTTGATTCCTGCAAGGGAAGCAAGTTCAAAATCACACCTGCGAAGCTCACCGTTTCCGTTGCTGCGGAGGACAGAGTTTACGATGGTGAAGGCAACAATAAATTTACCGTTTCCGCAGAAGGCTTTGCGGGCGGCGAAAACCTCGCTATGCTCGGCGAAGCCGTATACACCGTATTCCAGAACGGAGTTTCCGTTCCCGAAGCTGTAGAAGCGGGCACTTATACGGTTCAGGTTGAAATTAAAGCCTCCGATGCGGAACAGGCAGAAAAGCTTGCGAACTACGAGCTTGAGTACGTTTACGATACCGAATTCGTAATTTCGCCCGCAGCAGAGGATTGAGGCACAAAACCGCAAAATACCCGTGCGGTACGTTTGTCGGGGGAGGCACCCCCGCCCCCGACAAAGAGAAAATAAACGAAAAAGAAAGGGATCTTTATGGAAATTACCTGCACAGCCTGCGGCAAGGAAATTGCACCGCTGGAGCTTTACGACGGCACGTGGTCATGCCCGTATTGCCGCAATTTACTTATAGATCAACAGAGCGAATTAAAAATAACAAAAGAAAACGAAGAGCTTTTTCGTCAGGGTGAAATGCTTTACGCGCAGTGGCTTTTTAACCGCGACGGCAGAACGAGCATTTCTTGTGTCGAAAAAGCAATAAACCTTTGCCGCCTTTCCGCAAGACAGGGCAACCCCAAGGCTATAGCAAGGCTCGGCTACTACTACGATAAGGACTATATAGGCGGCAACTTCACGGAAGCGATGAGGGTTAAGCTCGCATATACCTATTACAGCCAGGTTTGCTACAGCGGCCTTTCCGAGGTGGAAACAGATCAGGGCGTTGCAAAAATAAACTGGAACGACGTGCGCCACAAAACGGCGCAGGCAATGCTTTTTATGCTTTCTCAGGCACCTGCGGAAATTCAGGAAAGCAAAACGTACAACGTAAAGGCGAACCTTGAACACCTTCACTCCGAGCTTGGCGAGGACGTAAGCTTTTCGGGCTATGTTACAAGCTACTATAAGCTCAGCAACAAGGAAAGACTTTTCTCTATGCTTATTTCCTGCATGGATAAGCAGCGCGCGCCCCTTTTCGGCGCAGTAAAGCTCGCTGTGGCAGACGTTCGCGAGCTTTCTGAAAGAGCGTGGCCCGGCGACGAAGAAAAAATACCCCACGCGCTCGATTTTATAGCCAAAAAGGTTTTCATTTCGTACGTAAAGGTTTCCGAGCTCGGCAGCTCGGGCGGCAGATTTACAAGGCTTGGCACAAGCTCCTCTTTCGAAAGGCTTTTTACAGACCTTGACGAAAGCGATATGATATGGATATTCTACTTCAACAACAACGGCGGCCACAAATACCTCGGCAGCAAGGGCAAGCGCAAAAAGGTGAATAACGTACTTTACTCAGACGCCGCGGCAACAGATACGCTTAAAAGACTTTTGCAGTTTGGCAAAACCTCGTTCCATTCGTTCTACGATGACGATATTTATCAGTTCAGCAAGCAGAAGAGCTTGCCCGATGCAACCGGCGCTCTTATAGAGCAGGTATGTAACGGAGGAGGTAGCGAATAATGTCACAAGTGAAAATCGACCGCGCAGTCGAGATTATGAAAGCCAACAGGCTGAGATATCACAGAAATTTTCCGAAAATTTTCGGCATAGGCTTTAACGACGATGCGATGGAATATCTTTGCAACGATATTATTGCCGAAATAGAAAAAATTCTTCTGGCAGGTGTTAACTACGGCTTTAACGCAAGCATGAAAAGATGCGTTGCGGAGCTTACCGAAATAGCGCAGAAAACCTGCTCCGACGGCTTTGGCAGGGCAAACAGAATAGACGGGCTTTACACAAAAAAGAACGCCTGCCTTGCCGCGCTCGTGCTTACAAAGAACGAGGATGCTTCAGACCTGCGCGAAATGCTGAAGGGCTATATTGCCACAGCGAAAAAGGGTATGGATATACTCAAAAACGAGGGCGTGAGCAAAACGAAAACAGAGCTCAGCTACGAAAGCAGCTGCGAAAAGCTGCTTGCCGATATTGCGAAGGGAATAGATAACGTAGTCGATTTTTCCAGCCCCGAGGCGGTGGAAAAATACAACGGCATTGTAACAGACCTGCGCGCATGGCGCACGAGCGTTGCAAGATCGGGCGGCTTTTACGATGCAAAAGCCGTTTCCCCCCTGCGCGATATCCTTAAACGCGTTGAAGAATGGGGCAAGCTTTGCCGCGCGCCTGTAAAGCACGCAGACGCGCAGGAGATTATGCCCGTGCCCGAAGACGACCTTTCGCGCGTTATTGCAAGCGAAGCCATACGCCAGAGCATACTTATGTTTCTGGGCCGCTGCGACGATTACGTTTACGCCGTTTACGAGATGAGCAAAACGGGCGTTGCCGAAAACGTGCGCGACCTGCGCGCCCGCCTTGCCGACGCGAGAAACGAGCAGCAGAAGCTGGAGGATGACCGCAACCGCGGGCGTGTTACACCCCAGGATTACGATTATTTTTCCAAGCAGATACAGAACGCTATAGACACTATGGAGTTCGACCTTGGCCGCATTCAGCTTGACGACGTTTCGCGCTACGAGCTTCAGCTGCGCCGCGAGATGATAAGCAGAATAGAGCAGCCTATAAAAAGCTCCTACAACCACGTTAAAAGCAACAGAATTCACGTTTATAACCTTTTCTCCGGCATGGATTTTTCACGCATTATCGCGCTTCTGAACAATAACCTTTCCGCAAGAGAAATGGAAGACGGAATTACCGAAATTCAGAATACGCTTATAGCGCGCGGATTTATAGACCGCCAGGGCAATGTGCTTCTTGAAAACCTCAAAAGCAAGCTCGGCGATGAATACGACTCCGCCTGGCATAACGGCTGAAACGAATAAAAAACTGTGCGAAAAGCACAGTTTTTTATATTGTTATTCTGAAACCTCTTGTATAAACCGTACTAATATGGTATAATATTTATGTATTGGGGGAAGACATTGAAGATTCTGCATATGATATAGCATTTGAAATGTTAGAATCTGACGAAGTAGATATTAAGGGCATAGACTCAATATATGTATTTTGCGAATAATTGATAATACGGAGGTATTTATTATGAAAAAAATAAT
>JAFTNI010000169.1 GCA_017451975.1 Clostridia bacterium | reverse complement strand
GCGTTTCTTTGTTCTGTATAGCAATGGAACTATGTGGCCAAGAATATGGAAACAATCAGAATAATATCCGACAAATTCCAATTTGTCGAGCTGAATAGGCGTTAAGCGTTGGTGTGATTTTGGTGCAAATTTGGTGCAACACTTTATGCGACGATACTCACGATATTCACGATATCGCACGAAAACACATGATAAATCTACGATATCACACGATAATTAACGATATTGCTAAACCTCCAAGAGATACGTTATATTTCTTCGGTTTATCTTCGAAAATCACAGCACTCACTTCGGTGGGTGCTGTTTTTCTCTTTATCTTGACATTTTTGCCTTTTTGGTGTATAATTATGAGTAAAGCTTTATTTTTCAAAAACGAGGTGAAAACTATGGTAATCAAACGCGGTGATATTTATTATGCTGACCTAAGTCCGGTAGTGGGGGCAGTGGAAGGTGGCACACGTCCTGTTTTGGTTATTTCAAATGATAAAATTAACAGATATACTTCTACTGTTGTTGTAGCTGCTATTACCAGCAAAAAGATAAAGCTTAATTCATCGTGTGTAAAGTTCTCCGGAGAAAACATCGGTTTGGTAAAAGACTATGTTATTCTTCTTGAACAGATTCGCACATTGGATAAGATGCGTATCAAGGAAAAAATGGGGCATATTGATGATGAAAAAATGAAAGAGGTTGACCAAGCTCTTCAAGTGTCATTGAACCTTCAAAATACATAATTTTTGGTGCAAATTTGGTGCAAAAACCTATAGAACGATACGAAAGTTATACCACGATATGCGATGAAAACGCCATAAAATCACACAAAATGGACGTTATTCAACGATATTTAGGGGTATAAACACTTCCGAGAAAACTCCAAGAGATAATTGGTTTCGAGATTTATATCGAATATTTCAAAAGCTCCGATTTTCGGGGCTTTTTTTCGCCTTTTATGCATTTATAGCGTTAATTTGTTGATTTTTTATTGTGTATATGATATAATGAAAACCCAAAGCTACAAAGCCTAACGGCAAGGAGGCAATTATGAAAATAATTTTTCTCGATATAGACGGCGTACTTAACTGCGATAGGTTCATAATAAAAAATAAATGCCGCGGCATTGGCATAGATCCCGAGCGCGTGGCTCTGCTTGCCGAAATTGTGCGCGCAAGCGGCGCAAAAATCGTGCTTACCACCTCTTGGCGCTCGCACTGGAGCGAAAACCCCGAGGAATGTGATGCTATGGGGCGCGAAATAAACGAGGCATTTGCCGCGCAAGGGCTTACCGTCTATAGCAAAACCCCGCGCATTTCCTACGTCAGAGAGGAAGAAATTCTCGCGTGGCTCGACGAAAACCCCGAGGCAACGAGGTTCGTTATAATAGACGATATGTACCTTCAGCACGAGCACCTCGATGCGTATATAATCCGCACTATTCCCTTTCGCGGCGGACTTTGCGAGGAAGACGTAATGGAAGCAATAAAAATTTTGAACGGAAGAGTATAATAAAAATCCACCCGCCATGATATGCACCTTGGCAGGTGGTATTTCATTTTCAGGCATACGTACCCGTAAATGATTAAGCAAAAAGCACACCGTGCGGTGTGCTTTTTCATATTTTCTTACGTCAATCCGAAAGACTCCCATACAGCCTTGCGCAGCTTCGGGTGAACAACCCATTCGAAGCTGTTCTGCATATGCTGTGCGTAGTAAACGGAAATACCGTCCTCGGGGGCTGCTATTACCATAGCGCCTGCCGCGCCGCACCAGCCGAACTCGCCCTTGGAAAAATGCCCTGCCACAAGCTCGGGGTAAACCGCCGTGCGCACGCCGCATCCATAGCCAAAGCCGCGCAGGTATTTCCAGCCGCCCCAGAACATTTTCATATGCTCCTCGGTTATGCGGTTTTCGCGCATGAAGTTCACGCTTTCTTCGCTCATTACGCGCACGCCCTCGCTCGATTTGCCGAGGTTTGTAAGCATATTTGTGAATTTGATGTAATCGTCCACGGTGGAAACAAGCCCTGCTCCGCCGCCCTCAAATTCACTGCCAAATATAAATACGTTGCCGTTTTCCTTTATCTTCGGCTTGCCGAGCTCATTATCGAAAATGTAAAGCGGAGCTATCTGCTTTTTCAGCTCGGGCGTTATGTTAAACGTAGTATGCGTCATACCCAGCGGCTCAAAGAAGCGCGTGCGCAGGTAATCGCCGAAGCGCTCGCCCGAGGCAACCTCAATAACCGCGCCCATAACGTCAAGGCAAAGGCTGTAGCAGAACTTTTCGCCGGGGTGGAAGAAAAGCCCGCGCTCGCCAAGCGTATTTGCCACGTCGACTGTGGGGCATCTGCCGCCCGTGCTTTTCATAAGCGCGTGAAGCTCGGGGGAAGAAAGGTTATAGTCAAGCCCCGCCGTCATCGTAAGCAGGTCTATTATTCGCACGGGGCGGAGCGCCGCTACGCGCTCAAAAGTGCCGTCTGCCTTCGGAATATTTACTTTGATACCGTTGAAAGAAGGAATGTATTTACCCACTTCATCGTAGGGGCTTATCTTCCCTTCCTCCATAAGCTTCACTGCCGCGGCGCCCGTTATGGGCTTTGTAGCAGAAAAGAGGTAGTAAAGCTCGTCCCCCTTCATGGGGGTTTTGTTTTCAAGGTCGCTGTAGCCCGCTTGATAGCGGAAAACAAGCTCATTATCTTTCATAATGGCAATATCACAACCGGGAATATTCCAGGCTGTGATATCATCCATTACACTCTTAACGGGTGTAAAATCCATAATTCACCTATATTAATAATCAATAACAACCATCTGGTGGCAGCTGAATTTATCTACCGTATACGTCAGCACACCGTCTGTATAATCGAAAGGAATATCCTGCATCTGCGGTGCGAGGTAAACGCGCTTCGGTGCGGAATACATGGAAACGGAAACCTCAGTGTCGTGAATCGGAATAAGGTCCTCGATAATTTCCGCTTTCTTACCGCGTTTAACAGGCGAAGCGTAAAGCAGGTGATTTACAAGTCTGTGCTCGTTTGCCTGGTCCATAAGCGTTATAACGCCCTGTGCGGGAAGGTTTGTTGTAATAGTTTTATCTTCGCCGAGAAGAACGTCTATCGCGTGCTTAACAGTTTCGCGTGCGATAAGCGCGCCGTTATCCGCATATTCTGCAAACATATTGAACGCGATATACGCGCCGTCTTTACCGAGTGTCATTGCAGGGTAAAGCTTTTCGGGGTCGTTCGGTGTCTGCGCGTGGCTGCAGAAGTGCATAGCCGTGCGGTTGAAATAGGGGTTTTCTTTATATGCTATAACCTCGCCCGTTGCCGTGATATCGCAAGAGGGAGCATAGATAGCATAAGCAGATTCCCAAAGGCCTTCCATTTCGAATTTCGGGCGGATATATGCGGGAACGAATTTTGCATCCCCGTTGTATTTCGCACCGAGGTCGAGCGCAAAGCCGCGACCGTCTGCATAGAGCGCGGATTCGCCGGAGGCGAGCACCTTACCGCCGCCGCTTACAAACGTTTTAAGCTTTTCGGCAACCTCATCGTCGAGCTTCGCCGTATCCGTAAGGATAATGAGCTTATATTTTTCAAAATCGCCGTCGCAGTCTACAACGTCGAAGAGGTATTTGCCTTCAAGCAAAATTCTGGAAGCGCCTATTGTGCCGCGCCAGGATTTCTTTCCGGGGGGGCAAACGTCGGGGTACATATGGCGGAAGAGAGCCTCCTGAGAAAGGATTGCAATATCTGCAACGCTTTCAACGTTATCAAGCCAAGGCTCCTTCTTTTCAACTTCTTCGAAAGCCGCGCCGATGAGCTTATACGTTGCAACGTCCATTTTGCCGTTGGGGTGGAGCTGGTCGCCAATAGAAACCTTCGCGCCGTTTGCAATGGAAAGCGATGCCTCGTAGCGGAGCGCGTTCGGGTGCTTAAATCCGCCGAATTCGCCCCAGGAGGCGTGGAATTTACCCGTCATACCAAGGAATTCCATATCAAGCGTTCTGGCGTAAGCCGCGGAAAGCGGGAAATGGTCGTAGCCCCAGCCGCCCGTGGGAAGGCTTTCAAGCTCGAGGTGTGTATTTGCATATGCATATTCGCGGTTGCCCACGGGAAGGTGGCCTGCGTTGTGGAATACGGGAAGGCCCGGGCGGTATTTATCGATAGTTTCGCGTACGCGGCGCGCATACGTCATATACGTGTCGTATGCAAAGCGGTATGCGTTATCCTCGTTGAAGGGGTCGAGCCCTTTTGCCTTCATATCGTTCATGCACTTGTGGCAGTAGCAAGGAATGATGTGAACCATATCGAGGAAGATCGCATCTGCATCGTAGTTTTCGCAAACCTCTGCAATCTGGTCGAGAAGGAAATCGAGGTAACCCGTGTTATAGCAAAATCTGTGGTAGCCGGGGGTTGTGAAGTCGGCTGTCCACGCAATCGTCTGGTCCTTGTTGCGAAGGAGCCATTCGGGCTTTTCGCGGGCAATTCTTTCGTCAAGACCTGCGGAAAGGTAAACGGGAGTTTTTACGCCTATTTCGTGAGCAGCCTCTATCTGCT
Source organism: Clostridia bacterium (assembly GCA_017451975.1). Classification (GTDB taxonomy): domain Bacteria; phylum Bacillota; class Clostridia; order Oscillospirales; family CAG-272; genus UMGS731. The sequence goes on along the minus strand of JAFTNI010000169.1, from coordinate 6,315 downwards.
CACGAAGAAGGTCGAAGTCAAGACCGGGATGCATCTTCTTTGCTTTGGAGGGGTGATATGCCCAGCCGTGGTGGCATTTGGAAAAAAGTGTGATGGAATCGACATGGCCCATTTTCAGGCAAGCCTGGAACTGCTCGCGAGAAAATTCGCTGCCGACTTTTTCTATATCTTCGCTCGTGTGGAAATCTAGATGTACCTGTCTGAATCTCATAGTATAAACCTCACTTTAAATTAAGTTAAATTAAGTTCTTTCAATTTCTTCCATGATATAGGCTTCGAGAATATCATTTTCCTTGATATCGTTGAATTTTTCAAGGCCGATACCGCATTCGTAGCCGGAAGCAACCTCGCGCACGTCGTCTTTGAAGCGGCGCAAAGAGGAAATCTTATCTTCGAAAATAACTATACCGTCGCGCACAACGCGGATCTGGGAAGCGCGCGTAACTTTACCGTCTGTGATATAAGAGCCCGCGATAGTGCCAACGTTGGGAACGTGAATTGTCTGGCGAACCTCTGCATGGCCGAGAACGTTTTCGCGGTAAACGGGCTTAAGCATACCCTTGATAGCCGCTTCGATTTCCTCGATGCATTCGTAAATTACGCGGTATGTGCGGATATCTACGCCCTGAGCCGCGCCAGAGTCCATAGCGGTCTTGTCGGGGCGAACGTTGAAGCCTACGATAATTGCGTTGGAGGCGGAAGCAAGCATTACGTCGTTTTCCGTAATACCGCCAACGCCAACGTGGATAACGTTAACCTTAACTTCTTCGTTGGTGAGCTTTTCAAGAGAGGATTTAACAGCTTCTGCAGAACCCTTAACGTCTGCCTTAACAACGATGTTGAGGTCTTTAACGCCCTCTTTGATCTGTGCAAAGAGCTCGTCGAGGTTAACCTTCGCATTTGCTTTGAAGATATCTTCTTTTTCTTTTGCTTTTCTCTGGTCGGCAAGCTGGCTCGCCATTCTTACATCGGCTACAACGTTTAATTCGTCTCCGGAAGAAGGAACACCTACAAGAACTGAGATTTCTACGGGAACAGAGGGGCCTGCCGTTTTGAGGTTCATACCTCTTTCGTTCGTCATCGCACGAACACGGCCAACCGCTGTGCCGCAGATGATCGTATCGCCCTCGTGGAGCGTACCGTTCTGAACGAGTATGGAAGCAACGGGGCCGCGGCCGCGGTCGAGCTTCGCTTCTATAACAATACCCTTCGCGCGGCGGTTGGGGTTAGCCTTGAGCTCCTTGAGCTCGGCAACCATAAGCACGCTTTCGAGAAGGTCGGGAAGGCCTTTTTTCGTGTGTGCGGAAACGGGCACGCAGATAACGTCGCCGCCCCATTCTTCGGGAACGAGGTCGTACTTCGTAAGCTCTGTCATAACCGCTTCGGGGTTTGCTGTGGGTTTATCGATTTTATTGATTGCAACTACGATGTCAACGCCTGCGGCTTTCGCGTGGTTGATAGCTTCTATCGTCTGGGGCATAATACCGTCGTCTGCCGCAACAACGATGATGGCAATATCCGTTGCCTTAGCGCCGCGCGCACGCATTGCCGTGAAGGCTTCGTGGCCGGGGGTGTCGAGGAACGTGATGTCCTGACCGTCGAGGTTAACTCTGTAAGCACCGATGTGCTGTGTGATACCGCCCGCCTCGCCGCTTGTAACGTGCGTATGGCGGATAGCGTCGAGAAGCGATGTTTTACCGTGGTCAACGTGGCCCATTACACAAACAACGGGGCTTCTTGTTTCGAGGTTTTCTTCCGTATCTTCAACCTCGTCAAAGAGCTTATCTTCGATTGTAACAACAACTTCTTTTGTAACGATAGCGCCCATTTCTTCCGCAACGAGAAAAGCCGTATCGTAATCGATAACCTGGTTAACCGTTGCCATAACGCCCATCATCATAAGCTTTTTAACGATTTCTCCGGCAGTAACCTTCATAAGCTTTGCGAGCTCGCCAACCGTGATTTCATCGGGGATAGCGATCTGAATAGGCTGTGCCTTCTTTGCCTTATCGTCCTTCTTCGCGTTCATCATGGGAGCTTTGCCCTTTTCGCGCTTTGCATAGGGGTTCTGCTGGGGCTGTTTTTTCATTTTCTGGCGGTCGGGCGCCATATTGTTTCTGCGCGCGCTTTCGGGCACGAAGTTTTCAAGGCGCTCGTCGTATTTCGCGAGGTTTACGTTTGTCGTTCTCGTGTCTACGATTCTCGTGGAGCGCACGGGCGCGCTTTCGCCGGGGAGCGAGGATTTTATCTGCACCGTGGTTGTCTGGGGGCGTTTTGCCGCGGGTGTGGGCTCTGCCTTGGGTGCATTTTTCGGTGCGTTCTGCTTAGCAGAGCCGCCGAAATTGGGTTTTGCAAATTTATCTGCCTTGGGTTCTTCCTTGGCTTTGGGTGCTTCTTTAACTTCCGCAGGTTTTACTTCAGCCTTGGGCGCTTCTTTAACCTCCGCAGGCTTTGCTTCTGCAGCCTTGGGCGCTACTTTAACATCTGTGGGTTTTGCTTCTGCAGCCTTGGGCGCTTCTTTAACCTCTGCGGGTTTTGCTTCTGCAGCCTTGGGCGCTTCCTTAACCTCCGCAGGTTTTACTTCAGCAGGCTTCTGCGCGGGCTTTGCTTCGCGCTTTTCTGCGTTTGCGCCGTCTTTTTTGGGCGCATCCTTCTTTGCGGGGGCTTTTGCGCCCGCGTTTCTTGCGCCGTTTTCGCCAGCGGGCTTCGGCGTTCTGGGGGCTTTAGCAGGCATTACTGTTTTGCCGGCAACGTAAGCCGCCATGTTTTTAGTCTGGTTTTCTGTTGTAAGGCGATCGAGGATAACTGCCAATTCTTCGGGAGTTATGACAGCAGAGGATGTTTTGCCCTGCATACCGCACTTTTCCATGAAATCAAGCAAATCCTTCGTTCTCATACCAAGGTCTTTTGCGAGAGTATTAACGCGATATTTTATATTTGATATCATATTGTAACCCGTCCTTTCTCAGCTTTCAGTATAGGTTGCGTTCAACGTTGAACGCCAAGTTTTTATCTGTCACACCGATGCACGCGAGCGCGGCTTTGCCAACAGCGGCGCCAAGCTCTTCGGGCGTGAGCTCAGTGTATAAAATTTTTGTTTTATAGTGGGTTGCGCAGTTTGAAACGCGCTTTTTGGAGTTTTCGGAAGCACCCTTTGAAATTATAACGAATTCAAGTGCCCCCGCGCGTATAGCGTCGCACACAAGCGGCGTACCGCAAAGCGCCTTTCCCGCTTTTCTGGAAAGCGAAAGCGCAAATTTAAACCTTTTAATTCTGCCTTCCGTATCTGCGGAAAGCTCTTTTTCTTCTGCCTGCATTATTTTTCAAGTTTCTCCATTTCAAGCTCCAGCGCCGAAAAAATTTCTTCGGGTATCTGGGTTTCGAGGCTTGCGGGCAAGCGTTTTTTCGCTTTTTTCAGGCAAGCTGCCGAGGGGCAGATGTAAGCACCGCGCCCGTTCTTTTTGCCCGTGGCATCTATTTGTATTTCACCCGTATCTGCAACGCGAACGATGCGTATAAGCTCGTTTTTCGGCTTCTTTTCGTTACAGCCAACGCATTTGCGCTCGGGTATTTTTCTGAGTGTTGCGCTCATTTTTACCGCCTCTTACTCTGTTTTGATATCTATCTTGAAGCCTGTAAGTCTTGCGGCAAGGCGCGCGTTCTGGCCTTCCTTACCGATAGCAAGAGAAAGCTGGTCGGGCGCAACGATAACGCGGCAGGAGCGCTCGCTTTCAAGCACAACAGATTTTACGTTTGCGGGGGAAAGCGCCTCTCTTACGTATTCTTCGGGAACTTCGCTGAAATTCACGATATCGATCTTTTCGCCGCCAAGCTCGTTTACGATTTCGGAAATACGTCTGCCGCCCGCACCTATGCAAGCACCTACTGCGTCAACGTCTGCATTTCTGCTGGAAACGGAAATTTTCGTTCTGGAGCCGGGTTCGCGGGAAACGTTGTGGATAACAACCGTGCCGTCTGCAATTTCGGGGATTTCAAGCTCGAAAAGACGTTTTACAAAGTTGGGGTTGGAACGGGAAAGAGTTACGATGGGGCCCTTTACCTCGTTCTTTACTTCCATAACGAAAACCTTCATATGGTCGCCCACAGTGAAGCTTTCGCCGGGAATCTGCTCAGATTTGAGAAGAACCGCTTCGCTCGTGCCCGTATCAACAACGATGTTGCCGTTCGTGGGGTCAACCTTCGTAACAACGGCGGAAATGATTTCTTCCTTCTTGCTTTCGTAAGCCTTCACAGCCATGCTGCGTTCAGCTTCGCGTATGCCCTGAATGATAACCTGCTTCGCCGTCTGTGCGCTGATGCGGCCAAAGTTCTTTGTTTTGATTTCGGTTTCAACCACACCGCCGAGAACGTGTCTGCGGCTTATAGCCTTTGCTTCTTCAAGAGAAATTTCCGTATCGGGGTCCATAACCTCTTCAACTATATTTTTTACGTTGTAAACCTTAACGTCTTTTTTAACGGGGTCCATAACAACGCGAACGTTGCTGTTGCCGTTGTTATCACGTTTGAAAGCAGCAACGAGCGCCGCTTCAACCTTTTCAAGCATATATTCTTTGGGAATACCCTTTTCTTTTTCAAGGATATCAAGAGCGTTGAAAAACTCTGTATTCATTTTTTAATTACACCTTTCAAAATTATATCAAAATTCAAAAAACGTATTTGCTTTCGCTATAGCGGGGTATGCAAGCGTTATTTCCTCGCCGTCAACGTCGAGCGTTATGCTCTCGTCGCCCGAAGCGCCAAGCACGCCTACGTAAGATTTTCTGCCTTTGGCATCGGGGGCAAAAAGGCGAATTTCAACCTTTTCCCCTGTGCAAACGGCAAAATGCTCTTTTTTCCTGAGCGTTCTTTCAATGCCGGGGGAAGAAACCTCAAGATAGTAGAAATCTTCAATGGGGTCTGCTTCGTCGATGATAACCTCTATAGCTCTGTGAACCTTTTCACAGTCCTCAATATCTATGCCGTCGGCGTGGTCGATAGTTATGCGAAGGTACCATTCGGCGCCTTCCTTAACGTATTCAACATCCCATACGTCATAGCCGAGCTCGTTTATCTTCGGTGTTACAAGACCTTCCACAAGCGGTGCTATACCTGTATTCTTTGCCATAATTGCTCCTTTCTGCAAGTCCGTATACAAACAGATGAGAGTGGTTTTCGACCACTCTCATCTCCTACTTCTGATATTCTGTAGATATTATACCACAATTATTTGCGGAATGCAATAGTTTTTGCGTTTTTTTCTGCCTTTTTGCAAGATTTTTTTGACCTGTCAACATCTTTCACAGATCAAAGGCTCATACATATACTGATTATTGACAATAAAATGCAGAAAGGAGCATTTTTTATGAAAATTATGATATTCAAATCGCCCCGTTTTCTTTCCCCTGTTCTTCGCAAGCTGTTTTCAGGCAAGCGTAAGCAGAAGTGAAATCTTTTTCCACGCTACCGAAAAGCTCGAAATAAAAGCGCGGCTTGCAGTAAATTTTCGGCTCGGGCGCCCAAAGCTTTTCGCCCATGAAGCGCAGAAATTCATGGTATAAAAGCACGTCGTCTATTTCGCGCATAGCGGCGTGCTCCTCCTCCGTTATGCCGCCCATAAACTTTTCGTAAATAGCCGCTTCCAGGCGATTTTCCACGGCTTTATATTCGGGCATAGCGCTTTTTACAGGGCGGGTGAGGTCGGAAATATACGCCTCGCTCGCATCGTGAAGAAGGCAAGCAAGCTGTATGCGCTCGGAAAGCCCGCGCTCTTTTGCCTCGCGCATACAGTTGAGGCTGTGCTGAGCCACGGAATAAAATGTGGGAAAATGCCCGTTTGCGCGGCACATCATAGAAAGCGCATGCGCAATATCGCGTATGTCGATAAGCTCCGCTTCGGGCGCAAGCGGGTCGAACGGTTTCTTTGTAAATGTTGTTATAGTCGTCATAATTACCCTTTTATTTTTAATCGTTAAATAAAATATATGCGTTAAAGTGCAAAATTATTCTTTAACAGCAGTTCTGTCGAAGTTTATAATCTCCGTTACCGTATCACTTTTGTTTTCGCACAGAAGCGATATCATTTTTCTTGTTTTCTTATTGAGAGGAATATAAACGCATTTTTCTTTTTTCTGCATCCAGAAATAGTCGTAAGCAACGTCACCGATGCAAACCATTTCGCAGATCTTGAGGTTTATATCAGGCGTGCTGTTGACATAGTAGAAACACGCATCCAGCACACGGAAGCTCTCAATTTCGCTCCATTTGAAAAACAGCTTTCCGTTGCCTATGCCCTCTTTTGTTATATAAGCTCTCGTG
>JAFTNI010000168.1 GCA_017451975.1 Clostridia bacterium | reverse complement strand
ATTTGTAATGATAATAAATTAAGCACACTCAAACGAGTGTGCTTTTCTTTTGCCCTGCTTTTCTTTGCGAAAAGAAAAGCAGGGCAAAAGAAACGGTAAAGGCAAGCGCGTGCGTTGAATTATTTGTACAGTGGCAGGCTTTCAGCGTGATATTGTCAATTTCCGTTAGCGCCGCAGCCGGGGCATTCCGCATCGTTTGAAGAAAGAACCCTGCCGCAATATATACATCGGCGCTCAACAGGTGCTATGTTTTGCAGCGTATTGCCGTCGAATGAATAGCCGTCGAGATAGCCGCGCTTGATGCAACGTTCAAGCGACTCCTTTGCTGTGGTATACGACATTCCTGTCGCCGAGGCGATGTCGGATATAGTGGTGAGCCCGTAATTTTTTACCGAGCGGAGCAGGCGTACGTCGTGCGCGGCGTTTGCCATAGCGATGGCGTAAAACGTGATGCCGAAAAATGCGTGCACCGTAAGCGTGATACATACAGCCATAAGAAGAAATTGCTTATAAATAGCGAAGAGTACGATGCCGGGTATACTTGCCACGCCGGTTATGGCTGTGAGTAACATTACCCAGAACCATATGCGCCAAGTTTGTTTTGCTTGTTTCATGAAAATAGCCTTTCGGTGGTATTTTGTTATATGCTAAATGAGAACAACCTAAAAAACCGACAAGCTCGGGCTTGTCGGTTTCTGGTGCGTCTGAAGGGACTTGAACCCCCACGTCTAAGACACCAGATCCTAAGTCTGGCGCGTCTGCCAATTCCGCCACAACCGCATGTAGCATATTAAATTTTTGTTTAGTTGCGGCATCCGCGCCCGCGAGACAGCCACGAAACATAGTCGCCCTGCTCGCTGTACGCTCGCGAAGCTCCTTGTTTACGGGCCTTCTCAGGCTCGCTTGCTCACCCACCGGGTGCGCTCGCCATTCGAAGCTACCAATTCTGCCACAACCGCATGTAGCATATTAAGTTTTTCTGAATTTCGGTATGGTCATATACCGCATATTCAGTTTACACAAATGCCAAAAATCGTGCTTATATATTCTATCATATAAGACACAAACTGTCAACCGAAAAAACAAAAATTTTAAAAAATTTGTATATAAAGGTTCTAATTTCTTTTGCTTTTCGGCAAAAAATTTATTTATAATATTGACATCTCGGCACAATAGATGGTATAATTACTGTATAAGCCCCGTAGAATAAATTTTTTTATCGGGTAGCCGATAGAGGTAAATTTTTCCGTATGGGCAAAGCATAAAAATCTATAAAGGAGAACATTGAAATGAGCAAAAAGACAGTAGTTGCAGTAGCTTCCGTTGCAGCAGCCCTCGCTTCCGCTGCAGCAGCAGTTGCAGTTGCATTGCATCTCAAAAAGAAAAATGCAGCAGCAGAAGAAGAAGTTGTAGAAGACGTTGTTGAAGCAGCTGAAGAAGTAGCAGTAGAAGAAGCAGCTGAAGAAGTTGCAGAAGAAGCTGCAGAAGAAGCTGTAGCAGAAGAAGTTGCTGAAGAAGTTGTTGAAGCAGCAGCTGAAGAAGCAGAAGTTGTAGAAGAATAATTCTGATGCAAAACGCTATATAATCCCCCCGGAGTGAGCACCGAAGCGGCGCTTTCTCAAGGGGGATTATTGTTTTATAGCATAGGAAACCCGCGCGGCATTGTGCTTCCGCACATTTTTCAGCCTTATATATTTTCCTCTATCATCGCGTTTATGCTTTCACGAAGCTCCGCGATATATTCGGCGCTTTGCGGGTAGGAGGAAAACGTAATTTCGCCGTATTTATCCACAAGCTTTTCGACAGCTTCTCTTGAGCAAAGTTTTTCGGCAAGCGAAAGCGCGCGAGCGTCTGCCAGCGCATCTGCAAAGCAAACAAGGCGCAGGCTGCGGTAGCATTTTCCGCCCGGCGCGGGGTAAACGGAATATGCATCGCCCGCAGGGGCAAAGGCATCGCCGTCGGTTATTACAAAGGGGTTTATTTCACGCTTGGAAAAGCGGGTGTAGTAGAAGTTATAGCCCCAATGCAGGAAACCTGCTATGCGGTATTTCCAGAATTGCGCGCCTATAACCCGCGTGCGCGCAAGCGGCATGGAAATGAAGCGGTTGGAAACGTCTTTCCACTGCCCACAGCAATAGTATGTCCAAAGGTTTTCTATATTCGCTCCGAGAAAAGGCTCTATATGGTCAGAGGCGGGTATGGGGTTATCTACAACGCCCATTTCGTAAAAATCGAAATCGGAAAGTGCATCGTAAACAGGGTAGCCCGCGAGAATATCGGCAATTTTGCTTTTAACAAGCTGATATTGCGCAAGCTGGTTTTTATTAGGCTCGTCGGAAATATGGAAAATAAGCTGTTTTTCTATGCCGAGCGCTTTTGCCTCTTTAAGAAGCGCGGGAAGAAACTCGCGCAGAAAGGCGACGTATTCTTCGCCCGCGGCGTCGGTTTCCCAGCCGAAAATGCGCTTTTGCTCGCCGCTTACCTTTGCCATAACCTTTGGCGCGTGGTATGCGCCCCACTGCGTAAACAGGTGCGAAATTTCAAATTTCCGCACGCCGAGCGTAAGGCAAAGAAGCACAAAACGGCGGAATTTTTCAAAGCCGAAAATATATCCGTTTTCTGTTTTTTCCACGTCGACGAGCTGAACCGTGGGGCGCTCGCCGCCGATGGCGGTATCAAGCGGAGGTGTGAAAACAGGCGTGAGAACCACGTTTATGCCGTGAGAAACGGCGGTTTTAAGGTAGTTTTCTATGGCAAGCCAATGTTCCTCGGAAAAGATTTCAAGCCCGTGTGCGCCCGCTATGCAATCGTAATGCACCCATTGTGCCACGCAAAGCTCCTGCTTCGGCAAAACGGCGTCTATAATTTTAAGCGTGAGCTTTTCGGTTATTTCCTCGCCCGTTTCCATTTTGAAGCCGACCTCTGCGGTATATTCGCCCGCTTTCATGCTTTCGGGCACCTTTACCGTGCCGTAAATGGCAAAAAGTATGCCCTTAGGCACCTGCACGGCTTCGCCGATTTCCATAGGTACAAGCAGGTCGGGGTAGAGCCCCGCCGTTTTACGAAGGTAGTTTTCGTCGCTTCTCGTTGGGTAGCAGGGGAAGCGCACGGGCACGTTTTCCACACGCTCAAAGGAAATTTCAAGCTCGGAACGGCAAATAAGCTCGCCGTATTCGCAAAGAAGCCAGCCGGGCACGTTATCTGCCGTATATGCGAGCGTAAAGTGGAAATCCTCGCCGCGAAGGCAGCTTGCGCGCGAAAGCGCGGGCTTTTCTTTTATATCCTCGTCTGTAAAGCATTTTTCGAGCGAGGAAAGAATTTTTATTTGGGTGGACATGGCGTAAACCTTTCTTTTACTTTGAAAGCAGCTCTATGGCTTTTTTATATTTTTCGTTTCGCTTGAGCGCCCATTCGTCTACGGTGTCAAGGCGTGAAACGTCGCTGTTGTGGCGAAGGTCGGCAAGCTTTACCTTTTTTGCCGTGGGGTTTGAAGAAAGCTTCTGTACGTAATCCATATACGGCGTTGCATCGTCGTGCGTAAGCAGGCGCAGAACGTCAAGAACCTCTTCGGGAAAGCCCATTTCGCGAAGGTCGCCGAAGGTATAGGGGGTATCCTCCACAACGTCGTGCAAAAGCGCGCACACCGTGGAAATTTCATCGTCCATTTGTTCGGCAAGGTGGAAGGGGTGGAAAACGTAGGGCAAGCCCGTTTTGTCGGTTTGCTCCTTATGCGCCTCGAAGCAAAGCTTCAGCGCTTTTTTTGTAAGATTCGTATATATCATAGCCTATCCCTTTCATGAGTTGATATAACCGAGGTCGGTGCTGTCTATAATTTCGCGTATCATACAGTTTTTGGGGTTTGGCTCCTCGTGGTACCATTCGGGCGAATAGTGAAACCAGCGGAGCAAAAACGCTCTGAGCGTTGTGCCGTGCGTGAAAACGAAAAGCGTATCTACGCCGTGTTTTTCAAGATCGCGGTATATCGTGCCCATAAACTGATGTATGCGCACGGCAACATCGAAGGGGCTTTCGCCAAGCGGCGGGCGTGCATAGAATTTGCCGTAGTTTGCAAGCTGGCGCTTATATTCGGCGTATTCGGCAGGGTAGAGCTCGCCCCATTTTTCTGTGGGAATGGAATCGAAAAGCCCAAATTGCTGCTCTGTAAGCGTTATATCCTCTCGGATATCGGCTATACCGAGCGATTTATTGAATTCCTCAGCTGTCTGGCGCGTGCGCAGAAAGGGGCTGCGCCATATGCGCGCGCGGGAAATGTCTATGCCCTTTTCGCGGCAGTATTCGGCAAGCCACTTGCCGCCTTCTTCTGCCTGAGCCTTGCCCTTTTCTGTAAGAGGCACAAGGTGGTCGGGCGTTCTTTTGGTGTAGTTTTCGCCCGTGTTGGCAACAGATTCGCCGTGGCGTATAAGAAAAATGTGCATATGCTTCCTCCTTACCAATCGTAAGCCGTGACTGTATAGCGGTTTTCTGCTTTGATGCCTTCTTCAAGCTCTGCCTTTACGTGGAATTTACGCATGAACGCAAGCAACTCTGCGCCCGTCATCTCTGCTTCGAACGTGAGGTAATCGATCGCTTTGCCAATATCCATAACCTCGCAGATGATGGAAACATCGCCGCCGAGGTCTATGCGCAGGCTGTCGTCTATGCCGTGTACTATAGTATATCTCATTATTATAAAGCCTCTCTTTTTTCTCTCTTTCTGGAATTATTCTATCATGAAACGGTGCAAAAGGCAATATGTTTTTTGCGCCGTGAATAAAAAGCGTGCCGCGGCAGGTATAATAATATCAAGGAAAAAACGGGGGGAATATATGAAAAAGGTAATGCTTGTTTTCGGCACACGCCCGGAGGCTATAAAAATGTGCCCACTTGCACGCGAGCTTGGTGCGAGAAAAGGGTTGGAAACCCTGGTTTGCGTAACGGGTCAGCACCGCTTTATGCTGGACAGAGTGCTGAGCGCTTTTGGCATAATGCCAGATTTCGACCTTGACATTATGAAGGAGGGGCAAAGTCTTTTCGATATAACGGGGGAAATTCTTGCGCGCATAAAGCCCGTGCTTGAAGGCGCGAGGCCCGACGCCGTGCTTGTGCACGGCGATACGTCTACGGCGCACGCAGCGGCGCTTGCGTGCTTCTACCTGAAAATTCCCGTATGTCACGTTGAAGCGGGGCTGAGAAGCTATAATATTGAAAGCCCGTTTCCTGAGGAGTTTAACCGACGAGCCGTTTCGCTTATTTCCGCTTATGATTTTGCGCCGACTGCAGAGGCAAAAGAAAACCTTTTGCGCGAGGGCAAGGCGGAAAGCCGCATTTACGTTACGGGAAATACGGCGATAGATGCGCTGAAAACAACGATTAAGCAAGGCTACGCACACGCAGAGCTTGAGCGCGCGAAGGGGAAAAAGCTTATAATCCTTACGGCGCACAGGCGTGAAAACCTCGGCGCACCCCTGCATGGAATTCTGCGCGCCGTGCGCCTAATTGCAGAGGAGCACGCGGGCGTGCAGGTGCTTTACCCCGTGCATATGAACCCCGAGGTAATGCGCGCTGCAAGGGAAGAGCTTGGCTCTTGCCGGGGAGTGCGCCTTACAGAGCCGCTTGACGTGCCCGATTTTCACAATTTTCTGGCGCGCTGCCATATGGTTCTTACAGATTCGGGCGGTATACAGGAGGAGGCGGCTTACCTCGGCAAGCCCGTGCTTGTTATGCGGGATACGACGGAAAGGCCCGAGGGGCTGAAGGCGGGCGGGCTTATGCTTGTGGGCACGGAGCAGGAGAGCATTTATAAAAGTGCAAAGCTTTTGCTCGAGAATAAAAACGTATATGAAAAAATGGCGCGGGCCGAAAACCCATATGGCGACGGCTCTGCCTCTGAAAAAATTGCCGATATTCTGGAGAAAATTTAACCACGGAAATGAATTTTAAACTAAATTATATGAAAGCGCTCTCTGCGGTCATCTTGAGCTAAGCAATACGTCTGTATTGCTTAGTCGAAATGCTCGGATCTCGCGGCGGTAAAAAGCGAGGGCAAAAAATTGATTCCCGTGAAAATTTAGCGCGAGCCTCTTGACAAGGTAGCCATACGGTGATATAATAACAGCATAAACCGTTGAGGCGGAGATAACGTAAGATAAGACTACACAGAGAGCCCGTGGTGATGAGAGTCGGGCTAGCAACTGTCTTGCAAATGGACCGCTGAGGGCGCAGTCAAAGGGGAGGTGGAATGCCCCGAGTATTCTGCGACGTTGAAGGCAGGCGTTATTTGCCGGGGGTATGTTGGTACCCTGCTAAGCGTGCGCTCTTTCGCTATATTATGGGCTTATGGGCGCAAATCAAGGTGGCACCGCGGATAGTGTTTGTATTGTTCGCCCTTGACAGAAGCTATATTTCTGCCGAGGGTGTTTTTGTTTGCTCCTTTGGCAGAAACGCCAAAGGAGTTTTTTCTTTACAGGGGGTAATAATTATGTTCATACTTGCAAAACGATGGCGTGGGTAATTACATTTTTCGAAATTATAAAAATCAACCCAAACTATCAAAATTATTTTTAAGGAGAATATTATTATGAAATACAATAACGTTGAATTCGATACATACTTCAAAAACTATCCCGATAAGAACGGTTATTTCGGCAAATACGGCGGCTCTTACGTTACGCCCGAGCTTGCCCGAGCTATGAAAGAGATAGCCGAAGCGTATGAAACCGTTTGCAAATCGCCCGATTTTATAGCGGAGCTTCGCAGAATACGCAAGGAGTTTCAGGGCAGACCCACGCCCGTTTCCTACCTCAAAAGGCTTTCTGCCTCTCTCGGCACGGGTGTTCACCTCTATGCAAAGCGCGAGGACCTCAACCACACGGGCGCGCACAAGCTTAACCACTGCATGGGCGAGGCTTTGCTTGCAAAATATATGGGCAAGAAAAAGGTAATTGCCGAAACGGGCGCGGGGCAGCACGGCGTTGCGCTTGCTACAGCCGCGGCGTATTTCGGCTTGGAATGTGATATTTATATGGGCTCTGTCGATATCAAAAAGCAAGCTCCCAACGTGGCTAGAATGAAGGTTCTGGGCGCCAGAGTCGTAGAGGTTACGGAGGGGCTTGCTACGCTTAAAGAGGCGGTAGACGCGGCTTTTGCGGCGTATTGCAGAGAATATAAGGATGCAATTTACTGCATAGGCTCTGTTGTGGGGCCGCACCCGTTCCCGATGATGGTGCGCGATTTCCAAAGCATCGTGGGCATTGAGGCAAGGGAGCAATTTATTGAAATGACGGGCGCACTGCCCGATGCCGTTGTGGCTTGTGTAGGCGGCGGCTCCAACTCCATGGGTATTTTCGCGGGATTTCTGAACGACCCCGTAGAGATTTACGGCGTTGAGCCGCTTGGCAGAGGCGAAAAGATGGGCGACCACGCCGCGAGCCTTAAATATGGCGAGGAGGGCATAATGCACGGCTTCAACAGCATTATGCTCAAGGACGAAAACGGCGAGCCCTCACCTGTTTACTCTGTGGCAAGCGGTCTGGATTACCCCTCAAGCGGCCCCGAGCACGCATTTCTCCACGATATAGGCAGGGTAAAATATGACGTTGTGGGAGACGAGGAAACTATAGATGCTTTCTACACGCTTTCGCGCATGGAGGGCATTATACCCGCTATTGAAAGCTCACACGCTGTTGCCTACGGTATAAAGCTTGCAAAAGCAATGGGCAAGGGCTCTGTGCTTATAAACCTTTCGGGCAGAGGCGATAAGGATATGGATTATATTATTGAAAAATACGGAATAAGATAAGATAATAAACAAGGGCTGACAAACGTCAGCCCTTAATTTATATATTAAAGCTCTTTTACCGAGGCAAAGGTTACGTCGATTTCACCTTTTTCGCAGAAGATGCCGAAGTAAGTTCCCGTAAACGTCATGCTATGCGTTACTTCGGTGCAGAGAAGCGAGGTTCTGCCGCGACCGAGCTCTATAAACTCTCCGTCTGATTCATAATAGAACGTATACCATTCTTCATCGCTCACTATTTTGAAGCGGATAGAGCCGCTATAGTCTATAGCTTTTTGAGCGACGGTTACGTCAATATCAGCCACGCGCTTGCGTAGGTTTACGTAATGGCGCCCGTCTTCCGCTTTGGTTAGCATAATATCGTAGTGATAATCGCTGTTGTAAAACGCGGTAAGCCCCGCGAAGCTGCCTTCTTGTACGGTGCCTTCAAGCTTTGCAAGCGCTTCCATGCAGAATGCCTGCTGGCGTACGGCAATCATTGTGGGCGCGCCGCGCGATGTGGAAAGGTCGTCTGCCCCGCCTATCAGCGTAACGCGGCCTTTTTCTGCGCGGTAGCATTCGGGCACGGGGTTGCGCACAAAGTTCCAACGCAGGTGAAGCTTTTCGATTTCGAAGGTATCTTCGAAATCAAGGCAAGTGGGCTTCGGCGCGGGGCCTGGTAGCTCGCCTTCCATTTCCGGGTAAATTTCGCCGTATTTGCCCACCGTTGGCCAGCCTTCGTTCCATACAAGCGGCGAAAGAAAGGTTTCGCGCCCGAGGTTATGCAGCATAATCTTCGGTATGGGGCGTATGCCGAGGCAGAAAAGCCACCAGTTTCCGTTACCGTCCTCTACCATATCGGCGTGCCCTGTGGCTTGTATCGGGTTTTCGGGGGCGTTGCGGTGGGTGAGTATAGGGTTGTGAGGGCACTGTTCATATGGGCCGTATATATTGCGCGAGCGCTGAATTGTTACCATATGCCCGTATTCCGTGCCGCCCTCTGCAAGCATGAGGTAATATAGCCCATCTTTTTTGTATATATGCGGTGCTTCGGCGCATCTTCCGCCGCATCCGTTTGTAAGCCTGTGCGACGGTGTGAGCATTTCGCCCGTGAAAGGGTCTATTTCGCAGAGGAAAATGCCATGTCCGTCCTCATGATTTGACGAGCCGTTGGAAACAAAGTAGCATTTGCCGTCATCGTCCCAGAAGAGCGATGGGTCTATGCCGCCTTGCTTTACCCAGGCGGGCTCGCTCCATTTGCCGCGGATATCGCTTGTGTGCACTATAAAGTTGCCGCCGCGCGTTACGTTTGTGGTCGTCATAAAAAACGTACCGTCGTGGTAGCGAAGTGTGGGCGCGTATATGCCGCTGGAGGGCTTGCCGTTTTTGAGCGAAAGCTGGCTTTCCGCTATAAGACAATAGCCTAT